>NZ_HF986801.1:0-65932 GCF_000431195.1 Prevotella sp. CAG:255
TCGAATTTATTGATTGGCAACTTGCGGACATTCATATAAAATATATAAACCATGCGGACTGAATACATTAACATCTGAAAACAAATCTCATATGAAGAATAATCACATTGCATTGTATATAGACCTTTTATTCTGCTTAATTATAATGCCATTGACCATAATGCTGCTTCCTGTTGACCGTTGGATTGTGCACAACACGGCCTTCCTGCTCACACTGATAGCCTATATATACATTATTTACTTCATATACCGATGGGTATGCCTACCAAAACTCTTCATGCAGAAAAAATACATACACATAGCCGGCTTACTGATCACTTTAACTGCAACAACATGGCTGTTCACTTATTTTCCTGTACCATCAGACCATACAGGCTCACCACGGCAAATGGAAGCCAGAATGAATATGCGCACACAAACAATATGGTTCTTTTTTCTCATGGTAACCGGATTTTCGCTTGCAATCGAACTGACATTCGAACTATTTAGGCAAATACTGGCAAAACAGGAAATTGCCGCAGAGAAAAACAAAGCAGAACTGGCACTCTATAAAGCACAAATAAATCCACACTTCATGTTCAACACTCTCAATATGCTTTATGCACTTGTACTTTCTGGGTCTGATAAAACAGAATCTGCCTTCGTGAAATTTTCAAATATTCTGAGATACATGTATGCACAAACACATTCCGAAAACATTCCCATAGGACAGGAAATAGAATATATCAGGCAATACACTGATTTGCAGAAACTCAGATTAAACCATCATACAAGGGTTACACTAACAGCCCAAACCGACAACGAAACGACTCCTGTACCATCTATGATATTTATCACTTTTGTAGAGAACGCATTTAAGTATGGCACATCTGCAGACACAGACTGCAACATCCAAATAAACATATGCCTAAAGAACAGTCTGCTAAGTTTCGATACTGTCAACACTATTATAAGACATGTAGATTCAGAGCACGAAGGCATTGGGATAGCCAACTGCAGAAAACGACTTGAACTATTATACCCAGGGCGATACGAACTTGAAAATGGCCCAATAGGAAACGTATATATAGCAAAACTAAAAATACAACTGTGATGAAAAATATAAGTTGCATTGCCATTGACGACGAGCCCATGGCATTGCTCGTTATCGAACAGTTCTGCCAACGTCGCGGCGGCATAGAACTAACGACATACAGCGAACCTCAAAACGGCATAGACGAAATTATAAGAACCAAGCCACAACTTGTGTTTCTTGACATACATATGAGCTGTATAAACGGCCTGGACATAGCGCGTAGCATACCTCACGAAACATGCATTATATTCACAACAGCACATGCTCAGTATGCTCTAGAAGGGTTTAATCTCGATGCCGTAGACTATCTGCACAAACCTTTCGCCTATGAACGTTTCTGCCGTGCTGTAGATAAAGCTATGCGACGAATGAGCACAACCTCAGTAAATCCACAACGCCACATCACAGTAAAACAAGAATACTCAAACGTAAACATTCTGCTAAACGACATCCTCTATATAGAAGCTTTAGGCAATTATGTAAAAATTGTCAAAGTCACAGGAGGAAATGTACTTACACGTACAAACATGAAAACACTAATGCAGATGCTTCCACAAGAAACATTTGTGAGGATTCATCGTTCATACATAGTTCCGTTGAATAAAATTAATAGTTTTACAAGACACAACGTATTCATAAACGGTACAGATTCCCCCTTACCTATAGGCCACCAATACGCAAATGAATTATCGGAGCGCATCCTGCACCATTCTCATCTGATATAGAAATTCTCCGTCAAGCTGCTGTACCATTCTGACCGCGACATATCATCATTATTAATACATTCTTCTGTTTGTTCAATCCTGTCTGCAGGATGCTTACGATATGCCAAAAGATAACGGCTGACGGGCTTACGTGGTATGGTTCTAATGGCACAGATCCTTGAAGGGAAAAGACCTGCCATGGCTGCTTCGGCATCAATGGCCGTGCGCAGTGCGGCTGGTATGACAACAGAGAACTCGCCATCGTCGGCCAATAACCGTGATGCACCGCTCACAAGTTCAGCATGGGTAAGTGTGTCGGCATGACGTGCCATGGCCTTTTGCCCGTCTCTGTTTTTCAGCGAATTGACGAAAAACGGCGGATTGCATACTATAGAACCGAACTGCCCTGCACAGAACTCTTGTAAAGGTTTTTCTATTATGGTTATCCTGTCGCTGAATGCAGAATTATATACATTGATACGCGCTTGTACGACAGCGCCGGCATCAACGTCAATGGCAACAATCTTCCCCGATGGATATCGTTGAGCCATGAACAAGGCAATTAGCCCTGAGCCCGTACCGATATCCAAGATAGTATCGCCACCACGTGCCCATGCTCCAAGCAGCACCCCATCTGTACCCACCTTCATGGCACACCTGGTATGCTCTACTGTAAACTGTTTGAATCTGAAATAATTATTTGACATGATGTTCCAATTATTTGCATCTTATCAGGCTTAAGCCATTAAAGCACTAAAAACATATAAGATGACTGATAGCTTTTATTTTCGCGAATAAAAAAGACGCTTTCGAACGCTCAATATTCGTCCATAACCCCTAAGCCGTCAGCCATCCAAACAATCATTTTTCCAGGTCCTCGATGACACCATGCATAATATGGTATAAGCTTTACAGTGCGATTAGCAGTGTTTATGCGTCCGTCTGGCGTTTGATCCAACAAAGTACCTCTTGCCGTTATCATCTTTATGCCGCCCAAAAGTCCCGGACTGTCGGTCACAGTCATAGAACTGTCAGCGTCGAAAACAAAACGGAATAAATCATAATCATTATCAGCCCATTCTGCACAATACACAAGAGGGCCTCGCTCAACAGCAATACGGCCATGACAGGCAGCAACCTTATCATCCGCCTTCACGATACGAGGCTTCATATCAAAATGTACGTCTATGCGGTCACCACGCTTCCATTTCCTGTCGATGACAAAATATCCGTCAATCAACTCTGCCGCAACATTTATACCATTTACAGCAACAGAATATTTCAGACTCAAGCCATCTGCATAGCTGTAAAGACCACCCGGTGTAACCTGATCGCGTACCCATCCCGGCACTCTTATCCTGATACAGAACTTTCCGGCACTGTTGTTCACGACATTGAGCCGCACATCGCCGTCCCAAGGATAGTTGGTTTCCTCACGCAACACAACCTCACCTTTTCCGACAGAAATAGTCGAAGTGTTGTCTGCAAACAGGTTTACATAAACATCGTTATCCCTTACAGCATACATATATCCTGGTACTGATGGTATAAACCTGCAAAGATTACTAGGACAACATGCACATCCGAACCAAGGCTGACGCTCAAGCGTATTGTCGGCGTTAAACCTGTATTTGCCATCTGAAGCCAGCGGATTGGGATAAAAGAACCTGCCGCCGTCAATGCTCATGCCACTTATAACGCCGTTATACAACGTACGTTCCAGACAGTCTATATATTTTGAATCACCATGCAACATGAACATTCTCTGGTTTAAATACACCATTGCAATGGCCGCACACGTCTCGTTGTACGCCGTAATATTCGGTAGTTCATAATTCCGTCCGAAAGCCTCACCGTCATGCAAGGCTCCCACTCCACCCGTTATATAATACTTTTTAGCAACAATGTTGTTCCATATATCATCTATTGCCTTGATATAGGCCGAATCGCCTGTAAGTGCAGCCACATCTGCCATACCTGAATACATATAGCCCGCACGGACAGCATGACCTACAGCCTCATGTTGTTCTACAACAGGCAGATGGCTCTGACTATAAGAATTTCTGACCTTTGTCTTCCCTCTATAGTCGAGAAAAAACTTTGCCTCGTCAAGATATTTCTTTTCACCCGTGAGTACGTAAAGACGGGCCAATGCCATCTCTGCTATCTGATGTCCTGGCACTACACATGCCTGACCATCAGAAGGTCCAACCTCGCGGACGACACAGTCTGCATAGCGCCGGGCTATATCCAAAAATTTCGTTGAACCTGTAGCCTGATAATGTGCACATGCAGCGTCAACCATGTGGCCAAGATTATACAGCTCGTGGCTCAGCACTTCTTCATTGCTCCAACGCTCCATGCCCGCCCATCTATGCGGATTTTTCGGGTTTATGGTACGCGCGGTATAAAGATATCCGTCGGCTTCCTGCGCAGCAGCTACTATATCAAGCACACTGTCTATATATTCCACAAGTTTTTTATCAGGGAAAGTCTGAAGCACATAACTGGCCCCTTCAATGGTTTTATATACGTCCGTATCGTCAAACGAAAACCCCATAAACGACGACACATCATAACTGTCATCTGGATGAGCAGCCTTAACAAAGTTATCATATCGGCCTTCTGTCTTACATTTACTAAAAGCCAAAGGTATCGTGACATCACGCACAGCCTTTATCCTACTACCCCAAAAAGAATTTTGGCTTATCTTCACAGATGTAAACGGCACCTGTCTTACTGAATAAAAATATTTCTTTATATTTCCGGCAACTCCACGGCAAACCATAGAAGATATAACCAATGAAGCCAATAAAACTCTTTTATTCAACATGGTATATTTAAATAATAACGTATATAAACGAAAAATTATCTTTAATATGCAAAATTAAGTTATTTTATACAGACAGCAATAATATGTTTTTAATTTAACACTAAAAAATGCCGACAACTTAAATATGACATAAAAATTTGTTATGCACCGGCAACCGTAAAATATGACCCTAAAAATCGTAACATTTCACGTGATGAATATTTCGAATCAAACAGTATCAGCCACTATTTTATTCATTTTATAAGAACAGCATCCCTTTTTATTGCAAAATATAAGTAATAGAGTTTTGAAGCAAAACTCAGCCATTTTTGCATGAAAAACGGCAAGTTTCTGAATCAGAAATCAATGGTTTTCCAATCATGATACATATTAATTAAATGAAAATAATTACTGGGTATCAATATTATATCAATTAAAATGAGTAAATTTGCACCCCAATAACGAATTGCAAATTATGAGAAAAGATATAAACAACGCATTTTCTATGATAGCAGACTACGAAGGAGATGTTGCCAAACTTTTTGAAGAGAGCATTGACGGTGACGTACCTGTATTAGCCACAAGAAATTTGGTATTATTTCCGGGAGTAGTTTCGCCGGTGTTGATTGGCAGGATTCAAAGCCTTAACTTGATAAACCATCTAAAAGAAAATCAAAATTCCATATTCGCTATATTTTGTCAGAAAGACTCTGACCAGGAAAATCCGTCTCTGAAAGACTTATACGAAATTGGAGTATATGCCAAGATTATACGTGTATTAGAGATGCCTGGCGCCGGCAACAATCTTACTGTCATTGTACAGGGCCTTGGACGCTGCAACCTCTCTGACATAAAGAAAACCCAACCTTTCATTGTTGGAACGGTAACAAATGCACCGGAAGAAATCCCGTCTTCTGACGACAAGGAGTTTATGGCTGCCGTTGATGACCTTAAGAACACATCAATAGAATATGTTAAGAAAAACGAGGATATACCAGATGAAGCCCAGTTTGCATTACAGAACATCAACAATGCAGTAATACTGTTGAACTTTATCTGTACCAGTCTGCCATTCAGCGTTGAAGAAAAAATAAAGCTCTTAAAGGCCAACTCACTGAAAAACAGAGCATTAAAAATGCTGAAAATAATATATCGCGAGTTGCAGCTATTAGAGATAAAGCATAATATCAGAACTAAGACACGTGAGGATATTGACGAGCAGCAGCGAGAATATTTCCTTCAACAGCAAATCAAAAACATCAAGGAAGAATTAGGCAATGGCGATACTTATCCTGAACGTAAAGAGCTGCTCGAAAAGGCCAAGAATAAAAAATGGCCTGAGGATGTTGCTAAGACTTTCAGCAAAGAATTAGACAAACTTGACATTCTGAATCCGCAAAGTCCGGAATTCAGCGTACAGCTGACATATCTGCAGACCATGGTAAATCTGCCGTGGGAATATTACACCCAAGACGATCTTAACCTTAACCGTGCTGAAAAGATATTGGACAAGGACCATTATGGCATGAAAAAGGTTAAAGAGCGCATCTTGGAATATATGGCTGTGTTAAGTTTAAGAAAGGATCTTAAATCACCGATTATATGTCTTTACGGCCCTCCCGGAGTAGGTAAGACGAGTCTGGGAAAAAGCATAGCCAATGCCATGAAGCGAAAATACGCACGCATATCTCTGGGTGGTCTGCATGATGAAGCTGAAATCAGAGGTCACAGAAGAACGTATATCGGAGCCATGCCCGGCAGAATAATAAAGAACATACAAAAGGCAGGTTCGTCCAATCCTGTATTTATTCTGGATGAAATTGACAAGATTACACAGAACACCGTAAATGGCGATCCCGCATCAGCGCTGCTTGAAGTTCTTGATCCGGAACAGAATCATGCATTCCACGACAACTATCTTGATGTAGACTATGACTTGTCGAAAGTGCTGTTCATTGCAACTGCCAACGATTTGAACACCATTCCGCGCCCACTGCTCGACCGTATGGAATTGATTGAAGTGAGCGGATACATCACAGAAGAGAAGGTTGAGATAGCCAAGAGGCATCTTATACCAAAGGAAAAAGAGAATACAGGCCTGACTGACGAGAAAAAACTTACGTTCAGCAAACAGGCTATTGAGAAAATAATTGAACAATATACAAGAGAAAGCGGAGTAAGACAACTTGAAAAACAAATTAACAAGTCGCTCCGCAAGCTGGCATACCTGAAAGCGAAGGAGGCAACACTGCCATACTATAAGATAACGCCCAAAGAAATTGAGTCGCTATTAGGCAACCCGCCATTCTATCGCGACATATACCAAGGCAACGATTATGCAGGAGTTGTAACCGGTCTTGCATGGACAAGTGTAGGTGGCGAGATATTGTTTATCGAAACGAGCCTGAGCAAAGGAAAGGGTTCTAAGCTCACGCTTACAGGAAACTTGGGAGATGTCATGAAAGAATCTGCCATACTAGCTTTAGAGTATGTAAAAGCCCACGCAGACAAACTTGGCATTGACTATCGTATATTCGACCACTGGAACATACATATACACGTCCCCGAAGGTGCAACGCCTAAAGACGGCCCATCAGCAGGTATTACAATAGCAACATCTCTTGCATCGGCACTTACTCAGAGAAAAGTACGCAAGAATACGGCCATGACAGGAGAAATAACTCTGCGTGGAAAAGTGCTGCCTGTCGGCGGTATCAAAGAAAAGATTCTTGCTGCAAAACGAGCCGGTATAACGGAAATCGTTATGTGCAAAGACAACAAAAAAGATATTGAAGAAATATCACAGGAATATATTGACGGGGTTAATTTCCATTTTGTTGAAAATGTTCAAGATGTCTGGGACTTTGCCCTGACTGACGAGAAAGTAAAGAACCCAGTAACATTTGATATAGAAGATTAAACATATATGTTATTTGAATTACAGCATACAGACACCGGCAGCGATGCACGCGCAGGACTAATAACCACAAGCCACGGACAGATAGAGACTCCGATTTTTATGCCCGTTGGTACATGTGGCAGTGTAAAAGGCGTACATTTCAGTGAACTCAAAGAAGAGGTGCAAGCCCAAATTATCTTGGGCAACACCTATCATTTGTATCTTCGCCCCGGACTTGACATTTTAAAATCTGCCGGTGGACTGCACAAATTCAATACTTGGGACAGACCGATTCTGACTGACAGCGGCGGATTCCAGGTGTTCTCACTTACAGGAATACGCAAGCTCAAAGAAGAGGGCTGCGAATTCCGTTCGCACATTGACGGCTCAAAACACTTTTTTACGCCGGAAAATGTCATGGACACCGAAAGAATTATAGGCGCTGACATCATGATGGCTTTTGACGAGTGTCCTCCCGGCCAAAGCGACTATCAGTATGCCAAGAAAAGCCTAATGCTAACACAAAGATGGCTTGACAGGTGTATCAAACGCTTTAATGAAACCGAACCGCTATATGGATACGAGCAGACCCTGTTCCCCATTGTTCAAGGCTGTACATTCAAGGACCTGCGCCGTGATGCTGCCAAATTTGTTGCAGACAAAGGAGCAGACGGAAATGCTATCGGAGGATTGGCCGTAGGCGAACCGACGGAAGTCATGTACGAGATGATTGAAGTTGTAAACGAGATATTGCCAAAGGACAAGCCAAGATACCTGATGGGAGTTGGCACACCGCAAAATATTCTGGAAGCCATAGAACGCGGAGTTGACATGTTTGATTGTGTCATGCCGACAAGAAACGGCAGGAACGCCATGCTGTTTACATATAATGGTACAATGAACATGCGAAACAAGAAATGGGAAAAAGATTTTTCACCAATCGATCCGGACGGATGTCATGTAGACCAGATATATTCTAAAGCATATTTACATCATCTGTTTAAGGCTCAAGAACTGTTGGCCATGCAGATCGCAAGCATTCACAACCTGGCCTTCTACCTTCGCCTTGTAAAAGATGCACGTAAGCATATAATATCCGGAGATTTCGTTAAATGGAAATCATCGGTAATTGACCAACTTGGCAAACGCATATAACACTTACGATGAAAATTAAGAACATCAGAAGATTTAGGAGAATATTAAAATTATTGAGATGGATGAAAGTTCATCTTAAATGGTTATTCGCCTTATTTTCATGGTTAGGTAAGAAGCTTAACTGGATGAAATACCTCAATCCGTTCAGACATCTGAAGATACTGGATTGGTATATCATAAAGAAGTTTATTGGCACATATTTCTATTCAATTGCTCTCATCATTTCAATTTCCATTGTATTTGATATTAATGAGAACTTGGCAAAGTTCACACAATACCACGCTCCGATTAAAGCTATTGTGTTTGATTATTATATGAACTTTGTGCCATACTTTGCCAACCTGTTCAGTCCGCTGTTCGTTTTTATCGCAGTAATATTCTTCACTTCAAAGCTTGCCGGTAATTCAGAGATTATATCCATGCTTGCCGCTGGTGTAAGTTTTAAGCGACTGATGCGGCCATATATGGTTTCTGCAGCAATCATTTCTGTTATGACATTCTTTTTGGGAGCATATATAATTCCCAAAGGAACCATCATCAGGCAGAACTTCGAATCAATGTATAAAAACAAGAAAAAGATAACAGCTGCAGAAAACGTACAGTTGCAGGTAGGCAAAGGTGTTATTGCCTATATTCAGCATTATGACAATAATCTAAAAAAAGGCTATGGATTCTGTCTTGATAAATTTGAAAACAAGAAACTGGTAAGCCACCTTACTGCAGCCGAAATACAATATGACACAATATCAGATACGAAATATCATTGGAAAGTCAGCAACTGGAGAATACGCCAACTGAAAGGACTACGTGAAACCATTACCAGTGGTGCCAGTAAGGACACAACGATTATGATGGAACCTACAGACCTTGTATTCTCTAAAGGACAGCAGGAAACATTCACCAGCCCGCAACTTAGAGACTACATAACCAAACAGATTGACCGTGGTTCTGGAAACGTTGTGCAATATGAAGTGGAATACCATAAACGTATTGCAACGTCATTTGCTTCATTTATTCTAGCAACTATAGGTCTTTCATTATCATCAAGAAAAAGAAAAGGCGGCATGGGAATGTATCTTGGCATAGGACTGGCCCTCAGCTTTACATACATCATGTTACAGACAGTTTCTGCAACATTTGCGATAAACGCAAATACCCCTCCAATGCTAGCTGCATGGATTCCGAATATAGTTTTCACAATAGTGGCATATTTCTGCTACCGTAAAGCCCCTAATTAATAAATATGGATTTTTACAATTTAGATTTAAGCGATAACACCCTTGATGCAATCGACGACATGAGGTGGACAACATGTACGCCCATACAGGAAGAGTGCATCCCCGAAATACTTGAAGGAAAAGATGTTCTTGGAATAGCCCAAACCGGAACTGGCAAAACTGCGGCATACCTTCTTCCTATATTGAGCCGTCTTGACGAAGAAAATTTCCCGGCCGACTCAATAAATTGTGTAATTATGAGTCCAACAAGAGAACTCGCACAACAAATTGATCAGGCTATGCAAGGATTCTCTTATTATATGGAGGATGTAAGCAGTGTTGCTGTATATGGAGGAAACGACGGCAACAGATATGAGCAAGAGAGTCGTAGCATGAAAATGGGTGCAGACATAATAATTGCAACACCCGGCCGCCTCATAAGCCACATAACGATGGGAAACGTCGATTTCAGTAAGGTGTCTTTCTTTGTATTGGATGAGGCAGACAGAATGCTTGACATGGGTTTTTACGATGATATTCTGTCAATAACAAAGCTGTTGCCGAAGACATGTCAGGTAATAATGTTCTCAGCTACGATGCCGAACAAAATAGAGGAATTGGCTAAAACAATATTAAAGAATCCGACTATTATAAAATTAGCAGTAAATAAACCAGCTGAAAAAATAAAGCAGATTGCATGTGTCTGTCATGAAAATCAAAAGCTAGGCGTTTTAAAGGATATATTCAAAAAATACGGGCATAAGAGAGTTATCATATTCTCAAGCTCAAAACTGAAAGTAAAAGACATAAACAAGACACTCAGATCAATACATATTAATAGCGGAGAAATGCATTCAGACCTCTCACAAAGCGAAAGAGATGAGGTTATGTTTATGTTTAAAAGTGGACAAATTGATGTGCTTGTTGCCACTGATATTGTTGCAAGAGGTATTGATATTGATGACATATCAATGGTCATCAATTATGATGTGCCTCATGACTCTGAGGATTACGTACACCGAATTGGGCGTACTGCAAGAGCAGACCATGACGGAATTGCCATCACTCTTGTAAGAGGCAAAGAAGTATCTTGGTTTATGCAAATCGAAAAATTCCTCGGATATGAAGTTGAAAAAATGCCTCTGCCAAAAGGATTAGGCAAGGCTCCGGAATATAAGATAATAAAACCTAAAGGTAAAAATACCAGAAAGCGTGGCGACAAACCATCAAATAACAGAAAAAGGCCTAGAAGACGCAAATCTAAAGAACAGCATAAGTGAGCAAACAATTACAGAAAGTTCTATAATAAACACTCACATTCCTATTTCTAAAGATATTTTTTGCAGTTATTATCCCAGTTGAATCATTTCCATCAACAGATAATAACTGCATTTTGTTAAAAGTCAGGTTATCCTCTGGAAACAGTTTATACATAGTTTCTTTTGCACACCAATGCATCAGTAACTTAACCTGTGATGACGCATTTTCATCATCACGCATAAACTTACTCCTTATTCGTTCTATTCTATTGCTGAAATATTCAATATCAACAGAAACTTGCTTACTATGAGAAACGATAATTACAGCAAAGCCACGTGTATGGCTTATGCTAATATTCATACCAGAAGACAAATATGGCATTCCGTTATCCTGATGCAAAAGCTGTACGTTATCACCAATAATTTCTTTTATCAATAAACTCACCGCTAACACTTCGCACTTTCTTTGCTCTGATTTATACAAAGCATTAAATTCACTACGCGAGCTCTCTACATATGGCGATAAAGCCCAAAAATCATCAGAGGATTCACTAATAGCCCAAATACCCAATCTGACATCAGGAAATATTTCCTCGTTTAAGAACAACGGCATATATAATATCTTTTGATATCCTTAAATATATAGCCTTCAAATTATAAAAGACGAAATATTAAATTAACAACCAAAACTAGAATGGTGCATCATCATCTTCATTATTAGTAGCAGATGAAATTGCCGTTGACTGATTTGTTTCCTTTGCAGATTTTGGTGTTAACAGTTCCATATTATCGGCATAAACTTCAGTTACGTAATGTCTAAGTCCTTTTGCATCATCATAAGTACGATAATGTATACGGCCCTCTATATAAAGTTTATCTCCCTTATGGACATACTTTTCGACAATCTTGGCCAATCCCCGTGAAAGTACTACATTATGCCAGTCTGTTCTGTCTGGAACTTGTGTTCCATTTGGTAATGTATACCCACGTTCTGTTGTTGCTAATGGAAACGTAGCAACGGCCTGATCGTGATCATAATAACGCACGACAGGTTCTTTACCAACATTACCGATAAGCATTACTTTATTCATAGCTCTACTTCCAAAGACCTAAATACTTAAATTTAAAGTTCTTTCCCTTAGCCGACGGAAACTGACTACGACTGTCAACGCGTCCACGAAGATGTTCAACAATTCTATTATAGCAGTCCAAGCCAGAAACAGCTTTACAGCTGGCTACAAAATGTGTATCACGATATTCGTGCTTTCCTGTAATGGGCACCAATACAACACGTTTAAAGTCTAATGAACCTTCATACCAACCAGGTCTCTCCTCATTAAGACGGGCTATAGTCGGAGAAACATTATCACGTTGGTCATCAGCTGCACTAATATTTGAACGTAAAGCTTTTTTCTGCTTAAAATCTAACATTGTAGCAGCCTCTGTTTTGATTATAATAAAATAAACTCTTGGTCTTATTTTATATCGTTTGGGATAATAAACATCGCTTGCAACATATTCACGAATGTCATTCTCCAAATCAGGATTCATACCGACCTCCTCAATTGAAGCCAAAAAGGCAATAGCATCATCAACATTATTTACTAATGTCTCTTTATCAAAATATCGCAAATATAAATTCATGATTGATTGTATTTTTCTTTTTTAATATGAGCGGAAAACGGGACTCGGACCCGCGACCCCGACCTTGGCAAGGTCGTGCTCTACCAACTGAGCTATTTCCGCAAAAAGACCAAAAAAGATTGGTGAAGAGGAGGAGACTCGAACTCCCACGAAACAATTTTCACTACCCCCTCAAAGTAGCGCGTCTACCAATTCCGCCACCTCTCCATCATAAAATCATTCTGAATAAACAATGTGCCCAGAACAGGACTCGAACCTGCACGTCGTGAAACACACGCACCTGAAACGTGCGCGTCTACCAATTCCGCCACCTGGGCAATACAATAGGAAAATATTTCCAAGTGTCATTTATTCAGAATGTGCGAGCGGAAAACGGGACTCGGACCCGCGACCCCGACCTTGGCAAGGTCGTGCTCTACCAACTGAGCTATTTCCGCTTATTCCTTTTAGTGAGGAGCATTTCTCTAAATGCGGTGCAAAGATACCGCTTTTTTTGAAACTCACAAAATTTTTCGGACTTTTTTTTCAAAAAAATCGTTTTTTTCTTCAATCCATACGATTTAAGTAGTCTTCATACGTGAATTTCCTCAATATTTCAAACTCTCCATTTGTATGCATAATGGCTATAGAAGGATGGGTGATTCCGTTAAACATATTAGTTTTTACCGTTGTATAATGCAACATATCTTCAAATATGACATTATCTCCTATTTTTAATTCATTATGAAACCGCCAACATCCCATAAAGTCACCAGACAAGCAACTATTGCCACCCAACCTATACACATTATCGTCGTCAAGCGAACATTTCATATTTACATTCTCTATAATCTCTGCCCCTCTAACAACAGGCATATATGGCATTTCCAGGCAATCTGGCATATGACAAGTGAAACTGACATTTAAAATAGCCGTTTTTATACCTTTGTCTTCAACCAAATCTACTACTTGAGCCACAAGACATCCTGTCTGCCATCCAAAAGCACTTCCTGGCTCCAATATAATCTTCAGCAAAGGATACCTGTCATGGAATCTATTCAAAGTATCAATCAAAAGATCCACGTCATAATCTTTTCGCGTCATCAAATGCCCGCCGCCGAAATTAATCCATTCAATCTGCCCAAACCATTTTGAGAATTTATCTTCAATATGTCTTAATGTACGTAAAAAGACATCAGCCCCACTCTCACAGTGACAATGACAATGAAAGCCCTTAATATCATCAGGTAGAACTTCAGGCATCTTATCTGCGGTAATGCCAAAACGAGTACCGGGCGAACAAGGATTATACAAATCCGTGCCGATTTCAGAATATTCAGGGTTAATCCTCAAACCAAAGTTCAAATCTGGATTCACTTCTTTTGCCTTTTTCCCATAACGTGAATATTGTGACAGGGAATTAAAAGTTAGAAAACTTGAACATCTCGAGATATCCTCTATTTCATAATCCGTATAAGCAGGAGAATACGTATGCGCCTTTGTTCCAAACTTTTCATAAGCCATACGCGCCTCATAAAGAGAACTTGCCGTTGTTGCCTTTATATATTCTCTAAAGATAGGGAACGTCTTCCATAAAGCATAAGCCTTGAACGCGAGTATTATTTCAACGTTGGCTTTTTCTGCAACACTTTTTATCAGTTCCAGATTTCCACGCAGGCGCTTTTCTTCTAATATATAATAAGGAGTACTCAATCCTTCAAACGTATTTAAATCAAATGTCATACTAAGAATTTATTTTTTGTCCGCAAACTTACACATTTTTTTTCATTCAGTACCATTTATAATAAAGATTTCGTACTCATCACCCCCATCCAAAACTATTATTCTGCAAAATCAATCAAACAATACCTTCATCACACGCCTCAACAAGATATATTAATGCTAAATACAATTGAATTACGCTAATGTCCAAAAGTATTTTCCGAGCCTATTCGTTTAATCACAATTACTCCAAATGCCGCACAAATAATATATGTCAAGAATAATTATTTGTCGAAAAAATACATTCTTCATTTTTATTGCATTATAGATTGTAGGTTTGGCTTTTTTTTTATACATTTGCATTTGAAAAAAAGAAATAAACGATGAAACTCGTTATAATGACTCAACCTACGTTTTTTGTAGAAGAAGACAAGATCCTGACAACTCTTTTCGATGAAGGGATGGACAACTTGCACCTATACAAACCGGGAGCATCACCAATGTATTCCGAACGCCTGCTCTCGCTTTTACCGGAAGCTTATTACAACAAAATAACCGTCCATGACCATTATTATTTAAAAAATGAATATGGTCTTGCCGGCATACATATCGACAATAAAGAAAAAGAAATTCCCAAAGACTATAAAGGAAAATTCAGCAGAACGTGTACAAGCATAAACGATCTCTATGAAATAAAGAAAAAAGCTGAATATGTGTTTTTATACAATGTGTTTGACAACCATAACAAAAATGCTGAAGATAAACTCATTGCATATAAAGACATAGAAGGCGCAGCGAAAAAGGGACTCATCGACAAACACGTTTACGCTTTAGGAGGCATCAGCTTGGAAAACATAAAAGCCGCTAAAGACCTTGGATTCGGCGGTGTTGTCATATGCAATGACCTATGGAACAAGTTTGACATCCACAATGAATTGGATTATAAAGATTTAATAAACCATTTTGAGAAATTAAAAAAAGCTGTATCATAATAAATAATAAAACAAAAGACAGAAATGAGTGCCAAAAACTCTTTTATGGTATTTTCTGGAACAAACACCAGGTACCTGGCAGAAAAAATCTGCCAAAGCCTTGATTGTCCGCTAGGCAATCTTCTTATTACTAAATTCTCTGATGGAGAATTTGCCGTATCGTATGAAGAATCTATACGTGGACGCGACGTGTTCTTAGTCCAAAGCACATTCCCCAACTCTGACAACCTAATGGAATTGTTGCTTATGATAGACGCTGCCAAACGTGCTTCTGCCAAAAGCATAAATGCTGTCATCCCATATTTCGGCTGGGCACGTCAGGACAGAAAGGACAAGCCGCGTGTAAGCATTGGTGCCAAATTGGTGGCAGACCTTCTCGGAGTAGCAGGTATCGACAGACTCATTACAATGGATCTTCATGCAGATCAGATACAAGGATTCTTCGATGTTCCAGTGGATCACCTATATGCGTCAGGTGTAATACTCCCATACCTTCAGAGCCTAAAACTTGAAGACATGGTCATTGCATCTCCAGATGTAGGCGGAAGTAAACGTGCTAATACTTACGCTAAATACTTTGGATGTCCTCTTGTTTTATGTAACAAAACACGCGCAAGAGCAAATGTTGTTGAAAGCATGCAGATTATCGGTGACGTCAAGGACAAGAACGTAATTATCATTGACGACATGGTAGACACTGCAGGCACAATAACAAAAGCTGCAGACATAATGAAAAAAGCTGGTGCAAAAAGCGTCAGAGCATGCGCTTCGCATTGTGTAATGAGTGGCCCTGCAAGCGAAAGAGTTCAGAACTCCGCACTCGAAGAAATGGTTTTCACTGACTCTATACCATATTCTAACAGATGTGCAAAAGTAAAACAGCTCTCTGTTGCAGACATGTTTGCAGAAACAATCAGAAGAGTCGTAAACAACGAAAGCATCAGTTCGCAATATTTAGTATAATAAGTATGAAAATATTTCGACAGATAACATTTTCAACCATTATAATTATGTTTTTGACAGCGTGCCATTCACAAAAGAATGGCACGCCTCAAAACGACAATACGTCCAACGATACAGAAATCAGCGAACAGAAAGAAAGCGAAACACAGTCTGAACAAATCAGCTTCGTAATGGAAGACATCAATGGTAATCAGGTATCTGTAAAAGACGTATTTTCAAAAAACAAAATAACAATCATTGACTTCTGGGCAAGTTGGTGCGGTCCATGTAGACAAGAAATGCCTAATTTAGTAAATACATATAATAAATATAAAGAACAAGGATTGGGTATTGTCGGTGTCTCTCTTGATGAAGACAAAGAGCAATGGAAAGACGCCGTAAAAGAAATGGACATGACCTGGATCCAATTGTCCGACCTTAAGGGTTGGGGCAACAGTGCCGCTCAGATGTATGGAATACAGGCCATCCCATTCACTATAATTGTTGACAAAAAAGGAAATGTTTTAAACATCGGACTGAGAGGGGAAGCACTTGAAAGCTTCGTACATAATTATATAAATAGCACAAAATAATATTGCAATATTATTTTGTGCTATTTATATCAAGGTAAAGACACAATCATCAAGCGTACTATACATAAATACTCTTAACCTCAGATTAAGGCAACAGTTAGCGTTTACGCTATTTGTCAAACATTCACACACATAGACATAAAACAAAAAAGACAAATGAAAGATACTTTTTGCTCTGTCTTCTGCCCTAACATGAGTTTATATTCAATACCGCATTTTCAAAGATTATTTTACCTAACGACCCTCTAATTAGAGACAAATTGGGTAATCACTTAATTGTTTTTGCATCCTTATAGGTAAAAATCATAATAGCGACAAAAAGATGCAACGATGATTATCGAAAACAAAATTATAGAACTTTATTATATAATTGACGAGTTTTTCCAAAGAAATTTGACTCTGAAGCAGACTAAGGCCTGAAAATATATAGTCGTAACGACAGAAAATGTCACCTCAAATGTCCGTGCCGTTTGTCGAAAAGTGAAACAATGTCCCTATTTGTATATTTTCATTTTGGCACATTCTGAAATTTCAAACACCATTAATCCTTCTTTACCAGGCAACACCTTCAATAGACAACCTTGCAAATTCATAGACTTATAGCTACCTTACCGAACTTACTTCAAACATGCACATGAATAGGACGATATACAACTTATGCACTTTTAACCGATGCCTTGTATGGGCTCAAATTGATTAAATATCACTATTATGAGTACAATACGCAAAATGCCATCTTTTATCACCCCAAAAGTGATCTTTTACAAGCCCAAAAGCCACCTATTGCAGGCTAATTTTGGCGCAGTAGAAATTAATGGGGTATCCGTAGAGCTTTGCGATTCTAAAGAGCAATAATTCAAAATTCATCAAGGTGAATATGAATCCCTGTCGAAGATTCTTCAACACTTACTATACTAACAGAATCAGTATTTCTGAAGGCAGCACTAGGCGGGCTAACACTTCCAATTGATTCGTTTCCATATTGCAAAGGTCGGAATTTATATGGAATTTAAACAAAAATCCCCATTAAATTTCTACTGCCCCCTGATGGGACGGATGGGAATGATAAGTAATGGAATCCGTTATTTTAAAATGAAAGGTTAGATAAATTATGGAAGCTGAAATTAAAATATACCAAAGTTGCTGGAAAACTAATGAATAGTGCTTATATATTTTATGCATTTTTGTATGGATTTTTGAGCATTTATCATTAAATAGAACTTTACAGAATTGAATATACTCTAGAAAATGTATTGAAATTTTACAATAAGTGATTCATTATATTAGTGCGTGACCATAATGATGATATGGTAAAATTAGCCGTATTAGTTAAATAAATACTTATTAAGTATAATTAGTTTTAAATAATTATTAATAAAATTCATAAAACATTCAATATTAAGAAATAATTTATATCTTTGAAAAAATAACATTTAAAATTAAACATATTAGGATTCCTGCAGCGATATAATACGATACATAAAAACTATATTGTAGTATAATCTGCAATCTTTTTTCAATTTTATAATAAAAAATAGTAGAACTATGAAAAACAAAACATTTAAACTAATGCTGCTGATGGTTGCAGCAATGTTGCTTTTTTCTTGTGAAAAATACAATGAAGACGATGATTTTAGTGCAAAAGAGGCTAATAGCACATTGATTATCAGAACTAGAGTTATGGCTGTGAATGAGACAGATGAAAGTAAGATAAGCTATCCAGTGAACATTTATGTATTTAGTGGGGATGCTTGTATTGAAACAGCCAAGATTGAATCAGAAGACACTCCTATATCATTAAGGCTTCCTGAAGGAAGCTATGATGTATATGCCATAGCAGGAGCTGATGCTGAAACATACAATTTGCCAACAAAGGAAAACGCAGCTAAAGAATATTTGATTAAGTTGAATGATGGAAAAACGCACTCAGATCTTATGGCAGCAAAAAACAATGTCACTTTGGCATATGGAGAAGAAAATACACTAACGTTGTCGCTTGAAAGGAAAGTTATGCTGATTGAGAATGTTAGTATAAAGAATGTGCCTTCAAATGTAATTGCTGTAAATGTTACAATTAGTCCGCTTTATGAAAATCTTCTACTAAACGGTAATTATGAAGGTACTGACGGCTCTCAGACAATAGATCTTATAAAAGGAAGTGACGGAAACACATGGGAAAACAATTATAATGCGTATCTTCTTGAAGCTAGCGGACAGGCAACAATTAAGGTTTCATTAAAGACTGAGAAGAACACTAAGAGCTATTCATATACGAGTACAGATGAGTTGAAGGCTAACTACAAAATTAATATAACAGGAACTTACAATGAAAACGGAATAACACTTAATGGGACTATAACCGGAGCAACGTGGCAAGGGGTTAAAAACATAAACTTCAATTTTGATGAAACAGGGAGCTCCATAGATGAAAATACTGGCTCGGAAACTGAAGAAGGAAAGGATGAAGAAGACACAGGGGAAACGACAACAGGAAATGCTCCTGAAGTTGGTACATTGTATAAGAATTGTTATGTGTTAAAATCAGAAAATGTTGGAAATGGTACAAAAGTAACATTGATGTCTACAACATTTGAACAAGGACTTATATTTACTGATAACGATCAATCTTCAATAAATGAAGCTATAAATGTGAAACTAAAAGATATGGCAGCAGCTTCTGATGGCCTTGAATCATTTAGAATACCAACTTTGGAAGATCTCAAGTATGTAAAAAATAACCTGGAAGCAATTAATGCCAATCTTGAAAAATTAGGTAAGACGTTGTTTTTTACAGGTACAGGTACATTGTATTCATATTATTTTCTTGATAATGATGGAAGTATAAAAGCATATTGGCCATCGCGTGACGAGCCTGATTCACAGATTCCGTGTATTAGTACAGATATTAAGAGTAAAAGAAACTCTATTATACTTCGTGGCTTTACAACAATAACATTCATAGAATAAAGTTCCAATAGCAATATATCTAATTTTGTTTACTAGTATAAATAATTTTGTATAAATAGAAATACGGGATTCAAGTTTGAGTCTCGTATTTTTTTGACACTGTCCAAAATTTTGTGTAAATGTAAACAGGATTTAACTGTAAGTTTCTTCTTGCATCTGGATTCTGTTTACAAAAAAATTGTAGTATAGATTATTTGCTTATTTCCAGCGGGAATTGGAAGAAAACAGTCTGATACAAGAGTTCCTGATCTGATGTACCACACAGATTTGGGTGGAAGACTGAGGGAATACGGTACGGATGGTATCCGTAAATCCATTCTGGTTGTTGGTACAGGTAATCAGTATATCCTGCACTCCACGGGCTTTTAAATCGGTCAGGACGCCGAATTGCCGACCCACATGCCAAGAACTTCCTTCAGGCCGTTTGTTTCAGACCGACACAAAGATAAACGGTCTTGTTTATAATCTTGCCGTTATCTCGTACCTTGAAGACGATACCGTCCATCCAGGCTATCAGGTAAACAGGATCAAGTGGACGGTTCTGCCACTCCTGGGCGGCCTGGCTTACCTTGTTTGTAATGATGGAAATGGCTGATGTAGAGAGTTCAATTTCATAAATCTCACGCATCTCTTCCTCTATGTCAGAAACGCTCATTTCTTTGGCATACAGTGAGATGACAAGTTTTTCAATAGAAAGTCCACGGCTTTCATGTTTGGGCACAGCTATAGGCTCAAATTGGCCATTACGGTCACGCGGAATGGGAGATGACTGCTTTCCCGTGTTCAGTCAGGATTCGCTTCGGATAGCTGCCGTTGCGTGAATTGCCACTGTTATTACCGGCCGCGGAATTCTTTTCATACCCCAAATGGGCATCCATTTCACCTTCACGCATCTTTTCCAATACCTGGGCATGCAACTGCTTCAGGAACTTGCTTATATCGGATTCTGTCTTGAACCGGCTAAGGAATTCCTTGCTTAACATCTCATCGGGCACTACTTGATTCTTTTCTCGCATAATCTTATTCTTTTGGCGTAAATATATAAAATAAAAAATACAGAACTCTATTTTGAATCCTGTATTTTACATTTACACAAAATATCTTATAGTGCCTATGGGTGGGATTAAATCTTTAGGTCTTTAATAAATTTTATTTCAATTTATGTTATGAATTACAAACCTGTTACAAGGACTGTATTAATAGACTTTTATAACGTATAATATTGATTATTGGTCATGCAGTATACGCCGTTCAATTTATTTTATACATGAGGTGATTTCATTTGGAGTTTCTACTAACGTTTGCGCTCCATTTCTTATCAGAAAATCTTTATCCCTGAATCCCCATAATACACTTATGCATGGCATGCAGCTATTACGTGCAGTTTGGATATCAACCTCACTGTCGCCTATATATACAGCATTATCGCGTTCCGCCTCAAGAAGTTTCAAGGCTTCATTAACTGTGTCTGGTGCAGGTTTCTTTCTTATTTTATCGCTTTCGCCTATTGCAACTTTTATATAATCACCGAAAAAGTACCGGCATAGTTCTTCTGTTGCTTTACAGTACTTGTTGCTCACTACGGCAATTTTTTTGCCATACTGTTTTAGTATTGCCAACATGTCTATTATGCCGTCGTATGGCCTTGTTGTATCGGCGTTGTGTTTCAGATAATATTCAATAAATGTATTATAAATATCTTCATAATGTTTGTTGTCTTTTCCTCCTGGTACAGCACGTTCAATAAGTTTTTTTATGCCATTGCCAACCATCATCCTTACTTCTTCTGTTGTATGTTCTGGCAAACTAAATGCACGCATTGCATAATTGGTACTTGCGGTAAGGTCATCAAGTGTATACAACAAAGTTCCGTCCAAATCAAAAATGTATGTGTCAAACTCTTTCATCTTTATACCTCCATCGTCTTTTATCACTAAATACTTTTTTGTTGAAGATTTTATGCAAAAGTACATATAAAAAGTATAATACAATGATATTCGGTCATCATTTTTGCTACTATTTTACTTATTAATAGTTTATAATAAACTATTGTTTTGTTCTGTCTGTTTATTTTTAACTTAAAAATAGTTAGGGCGTTTATTATTTATGAGTGTGGCTTTTGTCGTAAAATAGTTTCAACACAATAATTTATCCATAAATTATTTATTATGTTGCCATGTCTTATCATTTAAATGAGATAGGGTATTGATGACGCTTATCATATTATGTTTTTCATAGCATACAGTTTCATCATATATGGTAAAAAAATAAACCTGCTCCCTATATTTGTCAATATTTTCAGGGAACAGGTTTTCGTATTTATGGACCTTATTTAAAACAGACTAAATATTAATCTATTTAATTCTAATCTTACTTACATTTATGCTATTTTCTGATATCTGTTTTATTACGTAGATACCTGTTGGCAGATTTTCTTTCACTTTCTCTGCTGTCGTCATCTTATGTTTTGCTATCTTTCTTCCATTAAGGTCGTATACCTCGATGTCGCATTGTTCCACACTGATACCATCTATGCAACCTGCTACAGTATTATTTACAGATATTGGCACGTATATATCGGCTGCACCTCGTGAAGATAACTTCACATAAGCTTCATGAACACCTATTTCGTCAGAATTGAACGACACCATAAATGAGCCGCCTGTTACAGGTAATTGAGTTGTTGACAATTTAAATTTACTCTTATTTGGACCTCCCAAAGACAGCTTGATTGGCTCTGCAAGGTTGTTACCCGTTACAGTTATTTCATCTGATACTGCATCTTTTCCAGCCGTTGCAGTGAATGCAAGCTGTGTGAGCGAAGGCCTGATAACAGCTAGGTCTGTACGGCCGTAACTTACATCGTCAATATAATATGTTGCAGAGTTTGTACGTCCGCGTGTGCTCTTGAATCTGAATCCCATAAAGAACACGTCAGCGATGTTTTGTCCGGTCAGGTCTATATGATATTCCTGCCATTCTCCGCTTTGGTCTTCAGTATTCGGCATAGCGAATCCCTCAACTGGTGCCACAAACATATCACCTTCAGCCAGGTCAATATAGCATAACTCCAGCAGGTCTGTCTGGTTGTCCGCCAGATAGTCGCCTCTCACTCTGAACGTAAACATCTTCGATTCTGAATTCTTAAAGTCGAGTGGTGGAGTTACGAGCATCATCTCGCAAGTAGTCTCTTTGCCTTCGGCAACATTGCTGTCGTAAGGAGTAACTTTTGCAACCTTTTCACCCGCAGACTCATCTTCATCAGGCAGTTCATATCCCCACCATGCACGTTTACCAACCATTGCAAGGTTTTTCCATCCTTCTATGCTAAGAGGCTTGTTCTTTGTTACATTGTCAAAATGTTCATTTACGAGTTTCATCGGTGATGAAGCGTCGAGCGGCAACTCGTCGCCTTCCTTTTCAGGCTCCGGCTCAGTACTTTCACCTGCCTTACCGTTTATCTTCACTCTCAATGTGTCCAGTCCGAGTCCGTATATCTCAATCTCGTTTTCATATTCTCCGGCTTCTTTCGGAGCAAACGTAACTTTCACATTTGCTGTAGCGTCTTTCATCAGCATTGTCGTATTTAACAGGAACGAGCCTGATTCTTTCAGTTTCATGTATGCATAGTCTGGCAGATTGGCTGTCGTTATGCTTATTGTCTGCTCCTGTCTTTCGCCGACCTTGGCTTCAAACTTAGGCAATGTTTCAGGACTTACTGTTACTGTCGGCGGATTCAGCTCGTCTATAGCATAGGCTGACAGAGTAATGCTTTGTGACAGTAACGGCATTTCTGGACAGTCTATAAACAGGCGTCCTTCATGTTTTCCTATTGCTGTGGGCTTATATGTTATCACAATGTCGGTCTCGTTTGTTCCTGCGGGTACTGATGTTGCCGAAAGTTCAAACATATCGCGGTTTTTGCCGATAATCTCAAAATTGGTTGCTGCCGGCATGTTTACTGCATTTATATGCACCGTTCCAAATTCTGACGACTTACCAACCAGTCCTGCTGCCATTTCAAATTTTGAAGGGGTAACAGTCAACGATGGTTCTGACGCTACAGCCGACTTTATGTCTTCAGCCTTGCGCGGCGCAACAATTACAGCACTTGCTGATGTCGACAGTCCTGTTATATGTACTGTTTCTGTCGGTATTGCTTTTCCTATTAGGGTTGTACCTTTAAACAGTCTTAGTTTACCTTCTCCTGTTGCGTCTGTTATTGTGGGTTGAGACATGCTTTCGGTAAATGTGGCACCTTCTGAAATGTCTTTAAATTGTGCATCTGCAACTCTCACTAATCTGTTTGTATAATCAGTCGGTGCAGCCTTAAGGTCTGCCAACGTCACTGTTACAGGCTCAACAGTGTTGTTCTCTGAAACAAGTGTACCGAGTGATGCTGTCAACGGAATAAACGAGTTTACGCCGAACGAACTGGTTATCATTCCTATAAATCCTGTAACCATGTCGCCTTCCTTATACGTCTCGGTCATCATGTCGTAGTCGTTCTTCACTTGCAGTCCGCCTATCTCGTCCTGAAGGTAATAAACGGGACTTGCCTGACTCTTGTCTACAAACGTTACAACAGCCTTGCCTTTATATCGGTAGGTGAGATATGCTTCACCGTCTTCTGTTGCAAACTCTTTTAGGGTGGCAATGTCTTTCACAGCGATAGTGCTCCATGTCGCTCCGAGTGTTGCGTCTGTAGCTCCTTCACTGACAAATGTTATTGTTGCCTTGCCGTTCTCGCTTGTCGGTGTCAGCGTAAATTCTACATCCACACCTTCTATTGCCATTGCATCTGCTGCAGATATAGTTGTAACTGACGGCTTTAATTCATCGTTGTCTACAGTTATTGTTATGTCGTCCGTCAGGTTTACGCCTTTCATGTTTACGGTCTTGGTCTTTATGTCACCACTATACAACGTACCAAAATCCAAACCTCTTTCGCTCAAAGTTATTACCGGAGTGTCTTCTCCTGGTCCTGCATTTTCTGTAAAGAGTTCTGCATAACTGTCAGCTACACGCAATGATCCCACAAGTAAAGTAGGTGCTGTTGCGCTATAATTTGTTCCTTGGCGCAGTTCAAGTCCTTGTAATCCCCATGTTGATATACCGCTACCTGCTGATGACGGGTCAAACACAGCATCAGCAACTTTTGGCTCTTCAGTATAGCTTGCTGGATTAACATACAGCGTAACACCGTCATAACGCTCACCGGCTGCACCAATCTCATATTTAACAACAACGAGATAAGTTTCACCGATATTGAAACTTCTGTTTGCATAAACGGCTTTTGTACTTCCGCGTTCAACTCCCAGCTTATAGTGTCCTTCGTCGTCACCGGCATTAACATATAGTCGGCCTAATTCTGTAGGACTTGTTCCGTCTTTAACAACGCTGCTGAATGTGCGTGCCAGCAATGCCATTACATGTACAGGACCACTTGGTGCCTCAGAAACATTAATTAGAGCAGAATAATACATTGTACCATTCTTTATACCTTCTTCACTAGGATCAAATCTAACAAGTAAGTCTTCTCCTGACGAAGCAGCCCCTAGTTTTACTGATTTGCCTTTAACCCCTCCAGGATATCCTTCATAGTCTAGGGTTTGTTCTACTACCTGTATAGGATCGTTAGGATTAGAACCATACTTTCCCCATCCGCCATGGCCATAGAGGTTACCGGTTGGATAATTAAAATCTTCTTGCCACTTAATTTGTGCACCTACATCGGCAGGAATTAAGAACATAGACATAAGTAGCATGAGTGTGCATGCAAGCGTTGTGTTTCTTTTTCTCATGTTTTTAGTTGTTTGTGGTTAGTGAATTTGAGTTTAGGTTCTCAATGTGATTTATTAAATACAAATATAGTATATTTTTGCTATGGATGCAAAATTTTGTATATTAATTGCATGATTTTTCATCTATACCAGAAAATACAAAGTAAATTAAACGATTCTAATATGTTTTATACTTCATCTCATAATTTGCATATCCAATTTTTGTCGTATAAATATGTCATATATAATTTGAATTAGTTTTTCTTCTATTATTAATTATATTTATTTAAATCCAAGAGAATTACAGATTGTTGCTTATTAACAAATGAGCCAGAACTGCCATGTTCTGTTGTACAGTTCTGGCTCTTAATGCTTACTTATTAATAATTTAAATCTTTATCTTATCACAAATGGTTTTGCCTTATATATTCTTCCTGCTGATGTTTTGGCTATAGCTACATAGACACCAGGCATAAGGTTGACTTTATATGATGTAATTTGACCATTCACTATTGTTGACGCAACCATAATACCAGCAGTGTTTACTATTTTAACTTCTGCAGTCTCGGCATTTTCAAGCGGTAAACTTATGGTCAGGTTCTTTTCGTCTGGATAAACTATGAATTTACCGTCATTACCATTCATAGCGTTTATTCCGCTTGCAGTATGATCATAAACAGTGTATAGGCAAACTAGTTCCGATGCGTTATCATTATAAATTGCCGTTCCTAACGGTGTCAGTTTTGCCGTCTCTGGATTCACTTCATATAGCTCGCCTTGACTTTTTGCACCGGTATGCACCCAGAATAATCGCCCTGTATTATGGTCAAATGCCATTGACTGAAGATACGCCACGTCTGCTATTCCTGTATTTCCTATTGTTGTCGGTATACCCGTGGCCTTATCTATAGTACATAGGTCACCATCTGAAGATATGGCATACAATATTCCGTCCTTGCTGCAAGCCATTGCATGCAAGTTTATTCCGGTATTGCCTATCAGTTCTGTCTCACCGTTAGTCAGGCTTATTTTTACAAGTTCACTGGTAGTGTTTGTGGCACGCAATCCAAACATCGTCTTCGACGAGTAGTCAAATGCCATATCCTGTATATAGTCTTCTGTTGTAGCTGATGCTACAGGAGCCCAAGTTATTGTGTCAAGAACAACAAATTGTCTTGGCTCAGAATACCATGTTGCCGTGTATGCATATACACGTCCGTCATAATATTCTCCGGCATTTATTAATGCTTCATCCGGTATTACTTCTTTTATGAACGAAGCCTGTTCCGGTATGTTAGAGTGTATTTTCATCATACCGGCATTCCCGTAAGCGTCCCATCTGTACGCACGCAGGCCTACATCATCAAAGTTTGGCAAAGAGAATGTCTTGGCATCGTTGTTTACTGCCTCGTCTCCTTCAATTTCAGTATATGCCTTGAATATGTATAGAGCCTTTTCTTTCAGTTCATAAGAACCAAGAGTCAGGTCTGTGGTTTCGCCTTTGTTTAAGTTTACCGTGAATGTTTCCCCAATAGGTTCATTGTCGTTTACGGTGAAATATGCAGATACATTTGTCAGCGGTTTTTCGCCATAGTTTTTGACCCTTACCTTTACTTCAACTTTACCTTGTGGATCTATAGTCTTTATAGGTGATATGAATTCAGCTATGCCGGCATCAATGTTGATGGCCCTTACAATAGTGTCAGTATATGCACTGGCAGACTCCTTGTCTGTGTTATAAACTGCTTTCACGCAATACATATATTTCCCTGCTGTAAGTTCGTCCCAGTCGTTATCAGTAAATGTCAGTTCCGTTAGCGGATCCTTGTTAAGTTTTGTCTCTTGTTCTGGTTGCGACGTATCTATTCGGTATATGTTATATGAGCATTTCGGCGCTTCTGTTTCTGTTGTTACTGGCAATTCTGTTCCTGGTATGCCGCAGTATGCAGAAATATTCCATGCATAATATCCGTCATATAAATACTGATTATTGCTCCATTTCAGATTATTCTTTCCGTCAATGCTGCTTCCATAGCCGGCGGTGCCTATTGGGTCAGTAGGACCATTCTTGCAGTTTACTCCTATCAGATAGTTTTCTCCTTCCTTAATCTCTACGCCAGGCGAATCAAACTCGACTGTTACCCATGCTCCTTCTGCCGTGATTTCAGAAGCAGGTATTTCTTTTGAAGCTATTTCCACGTTATTGTCACGCTTTCCTTTCCATATTTTAGCTGTATAGGTACCTTGTTCGGCTTTAATAAATACTTTCATTTTCAGAAAACTTTGTCCTATCATCATTGAGTCTTTTATGTCGTCTGCCGTAAATGCGTGAGCTACATTATAGTCTGTTGCACTATAGTCACCTCCGGTGCTCTCGTTATATTCCGAGTTGCCCCATTTTGTCCACATTATGCGTCCTTTTCTCGAAAGTGGGTCTTTCCAGCTTATTGTTGAATAAGAGCCGTCAGAACTGATTTCGCCAGACACTCCATAGACGCTGATAAGGCTGCGTGTAAGTATAATTTCTTCCATATTCAAGTCTTTATCGCTAGGCAATTCCTGTCTGTATACGTCATAAAGAGGTGTTTCTATGCTGAGCGAATAACTCTCGTTGGCATATATTCCGCCCAATTCGAATGTACCGTCGTCTGCACTCGTTGTGCTTACATCAGAATAACCGTAAGCATTAATTCTTACATTCTTCAGCGGTTTGCCTGTGTCTTCTGCTTTTATGCATCCTCTTACAGTTATTGTAGGTTTGGCTTCTATACTGAAATTCTCGGTCTGTTCACCTTCATTCTGAATTGTTATGTCTTTTTCAAAATCTAGATATCCTGTTGCTGTTATCGTTACATGCTGCAGTCCGCTTGGCACCACATAGAAACTGTATTCTCCATTGTTGTCAGTTACGGTCGACAGTTTAAGTTCAGGTATCGAAATTATTGCTCCGCCTATAGGCTTGTCGGTATCTTTATCAGTTACAGTTCCATGGAGTCCGGCCGCGTCTTTCGTGTTCATCACAAATCTGGTCATAAGCATAGCGTCATAAAGTCCGCCCGTGCTCTCTGTAAGCATGGACTTGTCTATCGGTTCATACGACATATAGCTGCGTGTGCGTTTAGGCTTATCCGGTGTTTGTTCGATAAAGAATCTGTCAAAATACCCTCCATTGCCTTGACTATAGTCCATCGTCATTACAACTACAAGATTCTTTCCCGTATATTCATATGGTTCAGCCAACTCTACAGGAACATCATTTATACCGTTGACAAATGCTATATTCCCGTTATATACTTCTTTCATATTTTCTGTGCTTATCCAGCCTTCCGATAAATCCTGCTTGTCTGTTTCACCTAACCATATCCGTATAGGCTTTTCCAACTTGCTCGAGCTAAAGCTGTTCTTATATACAATATGGCGTATGGTGCCCTTGGCATACATTAAGTCCTCAGGATAGAATACTGCCTGATAAACACCGTAGCGCTGACTGAAATCAAATGGCAGATACGGATTTCCGTATTCTGTATTTGCATTCATGCCGGCAGATATGTCTTTCATGTCATCTCCGTAACTTATTACAGCATTAGAAGTTATAGGCTTACTGGTACCTGTATTGTTAGATGCCGTAACGATATATGAGTGCAGAGCTCCAGCCGACACTTTGTCTGTGTATTGTCTTTCTTTTATTCCTTCGGCTATCACTTCAGTTCCATTATCCGTTTTTCGCTCAATAGTATATGTCAGATTTTCCGTGTTTATATATCCTTTATTCATGCCTTTGGTAGGAGCATTCCATGTTATTATGGTTTGTCCTTCCGACACATAGGCATTTAAGTTCTCTACTTCTGCAGGAACGTCTTCCCCTATGTATGCTCTTTTTGATACAGCCTTTGACTGTCCTTCGCCAGTCTTGGCGATTACAGAGTATGTATGCATGCCATTATCCATACTTGTGTCTGTATATGATGATGTTCCGCCTGGAGTAACGTTTTCTGTTATTGCGGTCAGCAGTTTATTGTCGCGGTATATGCCTATAGCCAGTTCTCCCGTAATATCTGTTCCTGTGCCGTCTGTTTGTGGATTTTTCCATGTAAGTGTTGCCGACAAAGCTCCGTTCTCTCCAGGAGTAACAGTAAGATTGCTTATTGCTTTCGGTCCTTTCTGGTTTGTCACTTCCACGTCGTCAATTCCAAGTGCATAACTTCCTGAACCTTTGTGTACAAACGCTATATATATTTTTTTCCCATTATATTCGCTTAATGAGCGTGTTAAAGTCTTTAATGTAGGATAGTCGTCATATCCGTTGTCTACGGTTTCTTCATATAGTATGGTAGTGAAGTCTTTAACATCAGTTCCTGATTCAGAAATCCTCACTTCAATTTTTTCTTTGCTGTCAAGGTCTTGAGCGCAATATTTAAATGAAATCTGGAATGTTTCGTTTGTAACCTCAATTTGAGGTGTTATCAGATAATTGTCCTGTACGCCATATTCTTCTGTAGGACTATTCGGGTCTACAGTATATGATATAGCAGTTTTCTCTCCACTGACAGTAGCATCACTTCGTGTTGCTGTCTGCCAGCAGTGTCCGTCTCCGTCGTTATCAACAATTTTCCATTCTTTAGGCGGAAAACCTTCGCCCTCGAAACCTTCGTTAATCAAATACGATTGTCCGTTGGCGGTAATGCTTGTCCCCAAAAGCACAATTAAAGTGACAAAGGACACGACCTGAAGATGATAATCCTTTCTCATAGTAAATAGCGCAGGGTTCACGGGTTAAATAATACTGCCGGATTTTACATTGGAACCCTTTTAGATGCAAAATCCGGATTCTTAATAAATATATATATGAAAGTTTTCAAATATAGGTATTAATATTCTAGCCTTGCATCTCGTTTGGTTAAAAATAATTAACACAAATACAATATCCGTCAAATCGTAGAGTTTTCAGGTAAAGTAGTATATAAATATGCTTTGACTTGCATGTGCTTTTCTTTAAAAAATAGCAATTATAAAAATATTTATTCAAAATTAACTATAAACGTGTTACACGTATTTATTATGTTTTGTAATAAAACATGAGTATCAAAATTTTATAAAAACTTAATTGTATTCAATTATTAGTATAATCTTAGATACTGTAGGTAATACATTCATAAAATATTTACAAAAAATAAATTTCTATAGTGGTTATTAAAATTCTTCAAAACTTTAATGATTTTGGGCTAAAAACTCATTGAGTTTCGATACGAAATTCATTGAGTTTTGTATCGTATTTCAATGGTTTCTAAATCATATTAAATTTATATTTACTATTGTTCTATTTTTCATTAAAAAAATAACTATTATAGAGTGATTTGCATAGCAAAAGTACATAGACAAGAAGACATTTCTATTGATGATAAAAACATCTGTAACTATAATTTTAATCTTTTGTTATATGTCGCTGATTAACATATGTTTATCCGTAAATATTAAAGTTTAAATTGCATTATGGCATATATGCCATAATGCTTAATTCAAATTGATTATTAGGCTTAATACGGTTTAAACCAACAGGCAATTTGGTGTTTTCAAGTTGTATGTTGGTCTAATATTATCACATTTCATTATATGGCTCATTATGTTTAAAAGTGAATGACAATATACTTACGTTGAATCCAAAGACTGATTTGGATTAATAATATAGTTTTATCAATCTATCAGGTATAACATAAACTTTTCTAAAAGGAGATTCCTTTTTAAGAAAAAAGACGGTAATTATGCTTTACATTTTATCTTTATATTTTTCAAAAAAATGGTTGTTTTTGCGAAATAGAAAAAGAATAAAGATGGAATATGTAAACTAGCAGATTTAAGTTAAAAGCTGATGTGTTCGTATAATATTCTGAAACCTATCAGAAGAAGAATCACTCCTCCAATAAATTCTGGCTTAAGGCGCTTTACTATCGACTTGCCACACATTACGCCTAGAATGTTGCCTAATATAGACATAACGAACGAGCATACGCCAATGACGATAAGCGGCAAGGTTAGCTGTTCTATATTTTTATATCCAAGACATGCGAAAGATATGCCTACAGCCAGGGCGTCAATACTGGTTGCAACAGCAAAGAGTAGTTGGCTTGTCAGTTTTGAAGGGTCAAAATGAGCCTCTTCTTCGCTTCCGAACGAGTCTTTTATCATTTTCCCACCAAGAAAAGCCAAAAGACCAAATGCAATCCAATGGTCGACAGACTCAAGGTAATGGCTGAAATAGCTTGTTCCTAACCAACCAATAAAAGGCATCATTGCCTGAAACAGACCGAACAGAATTGCCATGCGCAAAATAATCGAAAGAATGTATTTACGGATAATGACTCCACTGACAATGGAAACTGTAAAGCAATCCATTGCTAAAGCCAAGGCAAGAAATGTGATATCAATAAGACTCATCGTGTCAATTGGTAAGATGTATGATATTTATGTGCCGTAGGATATTGTTTCCTTGATACGGCAAATTGCTAGTGCAAAGGTAATAAAAAATATTTTAACACAAATGGTCATTGAACTTTTAGTGATTGGTGACAAACAATTATTTGGAATCAATAATTTATTGCACTATCATAAATATAAACAAATCATATATATGCTGACAGAACCTTTGTTTTATCGGTTTATTTGGTGTAACATGCGGTAAAAGCATAAATATAGATGATTTTATTTTGACTTGCATCTGATTTGCATTATCTTTGCATAAGCTAAGCTGCATCTCGGCATAACGCTCAAGCAAGACTTGGATGATTCTGCTCTCGATTTGCATTATCTTTGCATAAGCTAAGCTGAGTCTCGGCATAAACGCTAAAAACGGGAATTGGCTATTTTGCTCCTGATTTATAACAACAACAATTATATGCGCACAAATTATAACGACAATAATTATCTGCATTTAACGGTAAAAGAAGACAAACCGCTGCTGGAATTTCTGCTTGACAGCATGGAGAATACAAGCCGCACGAAGATAAAATCTACGTTGCAGGGCAGGGGGGTGAAGGTTAACGGTAAGGTGATAACACAGTTTGACTATCCCTTAAGTTGCGGTATGAAAGTAGCTGTAAGCAGGAGTAAGCAAAACGCTGAAATGTTTAAAAACCGCTACATCAAGATTGTCTATGAAGACCGTTATATAGTTGTTGTAGAAAAGAATGTTGGCATATTGTCGATGGCTGCAGGCCATAGTTCGCTGAACGTCAAGACAGTGCTTGACTCGTATTTTAAGACGAGCAGGCAGAAATGCACTGCACATGTCGTACACAGACTTGACCGTGACACCAGCGGGCTAATGATTTATGCCAAAGACATGCAGACAGAACAGATACTGGAACATGAATGGCATGACATAGTTTATGACCGCAGATATGTTGCTGTGGTAAGCGGTGAAATGGAGGACGACTATGGAACTATGACCAGTTGGTTGAAAGACAACAAGGCTTATATTACATACTCTTCTCCTTATGACAACGGAGGCAAATACGCAGTAACGCATTTTCATACGCTTGACCGGACCACTGATCACAGCCTTGTTGAATTCAGGCTTGAGACAGGCAGAAAGAACCAGATACGTGTGCATTCTGCAGACATGGGACATCCTGTGTGCGGTGACATAAAATATGGTAATGGTGATGATCCAATAGGCCGTCTGTGCCTTCATGCTTATGTCCTGTGTTTTTACCATCCTATAACAAGACGCCGTATGGAGTTTGAAACGCCTATACCGGTAAATTTCAGAAAACTTTTTAAATAGTCTTACTTAAAATTGCAGTATTCCACGAAGAACGGATACACAATTCTAATGTAGTTTGAAAATGGAAAATTTTGGATATTATATTTTTTGTATTATTGCGCTCATTGTAGGCATTTTTATATTCAAGAAAGTTGCGGGTTGTCTTATGAAGACAATCTTCTTTATCATAATACTAGCCGTTCTTGCGGCATGTTATTATATGTTCTTTAAATAGCACGACAGGAGCGCCTATGGATGTTGAAGCAGTGAAACGACTGATAGAGCGGCGTCCGAATCTGTCGACCGCCTTAGGTATGGATTTTGTCTCTACGCCAGAGAACGATATATGCAAGGCAACGATGACGGTTGACGAACGTAATCGCCAACCCTTCGGCTTCCTTAGTGGCGGTGCCTCACTGGCATTGGCTGAAAATGTTGCCGGAGTTGGGTCGTTGGCTTTGTGCCCCGACAAAATATGTGTGGGCATAAGTGTCAGCGGCAATCACGTCAAGGCGGTGGCAGAAGGTGATACTGTTACGGCTACGGCACGACTTGTCAGCAAAGGACATAAACTGCATGTATGGGATGTTGATATAACCGATTCGTCTGGCGGACTCATCTCTACCATACATGTTACCAACTATATCATTACTCCAAAAAATCAGACTGATGAATAATAGCTTTGTCATGTACAGGTTGCCGCATGAGACAACCTACACCATTATGCGACAGTGTGACGGCGAAGCTGAAATATTGCCGTCATATGCAGATTTAAACGGAAGGACGGGTTTTGTCTTTTCACCGTTTATGATGTCTGAAAAGCATCCGTTGCTGCTGATAAGACCCGACGAGACTGAAACTTGCAAGATTGATGATTGTAGTAAGCATAAGTCGCTGGCTTTTAGCAATCGTGACATTGACAAAGAGCATAGGCAGTATAAAACTGATTTCAACAAATTTCATTCCCAATTATGTAAAGGAACATTTCGGAAGATTGTATTGGCGAGAAATAGTGTGGAAAATGCTTGTGAAGATATTACCCCGGAATTGATATTCAAACGAGCTTGCCGTATATATCCAAATGAATTTATAGCGCTTGTATCTACACCTTACAGCGGAACATGGATCATGGCAACGCCAGAGACATTGGTTGAAGGACATGAAGAAGAATGGCATACAGTGGCCTTAGCCGGAACAAAACGTATTGGTATTGTAGACGAGTCGGAAGTACAGAAAATGCAAAACTGGAATATATACGATGTGTGGGACGAAAAAAACATACACGAACAGCAATATGTTGCCGACTATATACAAGAGCGCCTGCGGCGTTTTACCCCAAAGGTTGATGAAGCAAAACCACAGACACTTGTGGCCGGTCAGCTGATACATATTGTCACACATTTCAGATTTAACTTGAATGTCAATGCAGGTATAGGAAATCTTATAAAGACACTTCATCCAACGCCTGCAGTATGCGGACTGCCCAAAGAAGAAGCCTACAAGTTTATATTAGATAATGAAAGCGGTGACAGAGGATATTATAGCGGCTTCTCAGGACCGCTGAACTACGAAGGCTCCACACATCTCTTTGTGACATTACGATGCATGCAGATAGAAGGCAGATGCTGCAAACTATATGCCGGTGGTGGATTGTTAAGTGAAAGTGAAGTAGAAACAGAATGGCTTGAAACAGAAGCCAAAATGGATACAATGAGACGATGTTTAGCGATAAGAAGAATATAAATATACTAACCTCATTGCTTGTTGCACACGGGGTGAAACGAGTGGTGGTGTGTCCTGGGTCAAGAAATGCGCCCATAGTGCACAATTTTAACGAATGTGCAGACATAATATGTTACCCTGTAACAGACGAGCGCAGTGCAGGCTTTTATGCTTTAGGTATGGCTTTGGCTGATAATAGTCCTGTGGCCGTGTGTGTTACTTCAGGCACTGCATTGCTTAATGTCGTTCCGGCAGTGGCAGAAGCATCCTATCGGCATAGGGGAATAGTTGTTATATCAGCAGACCGTCCGTTGGAGTGGATTGATCAGCTTGACGGACAGACGCTGCCTCAGAGCGGTGCGTTCGGTAAATATGTGAGCAAATGCGTATCGCTGTCAGAGCCAAATAATGAACAAGAGCACTGGTATTGCAACAGAGTAGTGAATGAGGCTCTTATTGCTGTGAAGACACACGAAAGAAAGTCTGTGCATATTAACGTACATATCAACGAGCCATTGTTTAACTTCACTCAACAGGAACTGCCACTTGAGCGTAAAATAAGCTATATGCCATCTGTAATGAATTTAGACGCTTTAAGAACGATTGCAGAACGGATTCAGGCAGCACATAAGCCTATGATTATAGTAGGACAGACAAGATCCAGAAACAGTGAAGTTACAGATGCCATAAAGACTATAGGACGTAAAGTTGTAACGATATCAGAGACACTGGCATCTGACGTTATTACACATTTTGACTTGATGCTGTCACGTATAGGAAAAGACGAGCGCTATATGCCTGACTTTATTCTTTTTCTAGGCGACAATATGGTGAGCAAACGTCTGAAAAAGTTTCTACGTCTGTCGCATCCAGCTGAAAGCTGGGCTATAAGTGAAGACCGTGAGATACACGACACTTTTATGCATCTTACAGGGATTATTGAGGCCGACTATAAAGAGGCACTGACGGCATTGGCCAAAATGATAAACGAAACAGAGGGTATGCAAGACGGCGTGTCTGACCTTGACAACGCTGAGTTTAGACATATATGGCATGAACAGATCAAGATCATAGACGAAAAAATTGCCGCTTATGATCCGCAATACTCCCAGATGTCTGCTGTAAAAATATTTGAAGAGTCACTGGCAGACATGGACTATGAATATCACGTGCATTATGCCAATAGTTCGGCAGTTCGTTTGGCTGACATATATTCAGATCATTATGTATGGTGTAACCGCGGTGTAAACGGTATAGAAGGTAGCTTGTCAACAGCAGCAGGATTTTCTGTTGCATGCCGCGATATGGTGTTCTGTGTGATAGGTGATCTCAGTTTCTTTTATGACCAGAATGCTTTATGGAACACAAATCTTAGAGGCAACTTCCGTATGTTGCTGCTGAACAATGGCGGTGGTGGAATATTCTACAATTTGAAAGGACTGAAAGAGAGTAATGCGTGCGAAAAACTTGTTGCGGCATGCCACATGACAACTGCTCAAGGTATATGCACACAAAACGATATAGGATATATGTCTGCACGTAATGCAGAAGAGTTGCGCTTTGGCATTGCCATGCTGCTCGCCTCGGATGCAAAACGCCCGATGTTGCTTGAGGTGTTTACGGACATATCTGATGATAGTAATGCATTAAGTGAATTAGTAAAAAATATAAAATAAATATGGCACAGAGAAATTGGGAATCAATAAAGGGATTTGACTTTAAGGAAATATTGTTTGAACAATACAATGGTATTGCAAAGATTACCATTAACCGTCCGCGTTATCGAAATGCGTTTACTCCTAGGACAACATTTGAAATGAGTCAGGCTTTTGCCTACTGTCGCGAAGCTCAGGATATATGCGTTGTTATATTAACAGGTGCAGGCGACAAGGCTTTCTGCTCTGGAGGAGACATGCATGTTAAGGGGCGAGGCGGATATGTAGGAGAAGATGGTGTGCCGCGCCTAAATGTACTTGACGTTCAAAAACAAATTCGTTCTCTGCCTAAGCCTGTTATTGCCATGGTTAACGGTTATGCCATTGGGGGCGGTCATGTGCTCCATGTGGTGTGTGACTTGACTATTGCTAGTGAGAACGCAATATTCGGACAGACTGGGCCTAAGGTTGGTTCGTTCGATGCCGGATTTGGAGCTTCATATCTTGCACGCATAGTAGGACAGAAGAAGGCAAGAGAGATATGGTTCCTGTGCCGCCAATATACAGCAGAAGAAGCTGAGCGTATGGGACTTGTTAATTGTGTAGTTCCTTTTGACAAGTTGGAGGATACATGTGTAGAATGGGCTGAGACTATGATGGAACGCAGCCCGTTGGCCTTGCGTATGATTAAAGCCGGACTAAACGCAGAGCTTGACGGACAGGCGGGAATACAGGAATTGGCAGGAGACGCTACAATGCTCTACTATTTTTTGGATGAGGCACAGGAAGGCGGAAAAGCTTTTCTTGAAAAGCGTAAGCCTGACTTCAAGAAATATCCTAAACTGCCATAAACAGATAGTTGTAATATAAATACTTATGTTTAATTCCGGTTGCAGTATGTATCTATATGTGCATACCGTAACCGGAATTAAACAACCATAAGTAATTTACCAAATCTGTTTTATAAATAAAAAACATATGGCCGACAGGACAAAAGATAATGATGACTATAAGTTAATGCCGAAAATTAAAGTTACGTATGAGATACGAGATAAAGATTATACCACGTACATTTCACTTTAAGCAACCAGCTGGCACTTCACGTGGAGTGTATATGACAAGGCTATCGTGGCTGCTGGAGCTTACATCGCCGGATATGCCGGGACATAAAGGTATTGGCGAGTGTGCACCACTGCCAGACTTAAGCTGTGACTATGCTCCTGATTATGAAGAGACATTGCGCAAGATGTGTGACAAGTTCATGAACGAGGGGCAAATAGATTATAAAGAAATGCGTGATTTTCCGTCAATGCTGTTTGGTCTTGAAACTGCGCTGAAACATTTTGAATGTGGCAGCATCAACTTCTATGATACTCCGTTTAGCCGTGGTGAAGCCGGAATACCGATAAACGGTCTTGTGTGGATGGGAACTTTCGAAGAAATGATGCAGCGTATAGACGAAAAAATAAAGCAAGGTTTCAGATGTATCAAGCTGAAAATAGGAGCAATAAACTTTGACAAGGAGCTTGATATGGTTAAACATATACGTGAACGATTTTCGCATAATGAACTGGAAATCAGGCTTGATGCAAATGGAGGTTTTAAATTTAATGATGCTCTGTACAAACTGGAACTACTTTCACAATATTCGATACACTCGATAGAACAGCCCATACGGCAACATCAATGGGGCAACATGGCTCAGCTATGCCGTGAGTCACCAATGCCTATTGCACTAGATGAGGAACTTATTGGCGTAAATGATCCGGACATGAAAGAATATATGCTCAATGTGATAAAACCGGCATACATTATTCTGAAACCTTCATTACATGGAGGAATAAACGGTGTGAAGGAATGGATAGATATTGCTACGGACAAAGGCATAAAGACATGGATTACTAGTGCTCTTGAAAGCAATATAGGGCTGAACTCTATTGCACAACTTACAGCTCAAGAGTATGGACCAGATATATCCATTCCGCAAGGACTGGGCACGGGTATGCTCTTTACAGACAACATAGACATGCCTTTGGAAATAAGAGACAATAAACTTTGGCGTAAATTGGCAGAAGACAGAGAATGACACTTGATGATTTTTATACCGAATGGAACAATGATTCTGATATGATGCTTGTGCACACAAGCGGATCAACAGGCAAACCGAAACCTATGATGGTTGAGAAATGCAAGATGGAAGCTAGCGCAACCATAACTTGTGATTTTCTGAACCTAAAGGAGGGTGACACGGCATTATTGTGCATGCCTCTCGATTATATTGCCGGTAAGATGGTGGTAGTACGCTCTATCGTGCGTAAGCTCAAACTTATTAACGTGAAACCGTCAGGGCATCCATTGTCTGGAATGACCGAAGCTCCTGTATTTGCTGCAATGATACCTATGCAGGTGTTTAACAGTCTGCAGGTGCCAGAAGAAAAAGAAATACTTATGCGGATAAACCACCTGATAATAGGCGGAGGAGCGATAGACGATAAAATGGAGAGAGAGCTCAGGGATTTTCCAAATGCGGTATGGAGCACATATGGCATGACTGAAACTTTGTCACATATAGCCTTAAGACGCCTTAACGGCAATGAGGCTAGCTGTTGGTATACGCCTTTTGAAAGTGTTGATGTGAGTGTAAATGAGGATGGATGCCTTGTAATTGACGCCCCAAAAGTATCAGATTCGATGATTATAACGAATGACATAGCTGAAATTGGGAAAGATGGCAGGCATTTTCGCATATTGGGACGTAAAGATAACGTCATAGACAGCGGGGGCATAAAAATACAGATAGAAGAAGTGGAAGCCTTGTTAAAGAAATATTTGACCGTACCATATGTTATAACAAAAAAGAGTGACCATAAATTTGGTGAGGTTGTCGCAATACTCGTTGAAAGCGACGATATTGAGAAAATAAAGAAACTATGCGAAGACAATATGCCAAAATATTGGCAGCCAAAGATATATATAAGTGTGAAAGAAATACCTCGCACACAGACAGGGAAACCGGCTCGCAGATTGGCTGCAGAAATCGCAGAGAACAATACAACCGGATAATTAGAACCATAAAATTTGTCTGACTATTTTGTTTATTAATTATTTGCATGTAATTCAGTAAAGGAACGAACACGTCTTATGAACTCAAAGTTAAAAGGAACATTATGCAGCATCGGTGCTGCCGTTAGCTATGGATTAAATCCGTTAGGCGCATTGCCACTCTATTCGCAGGGCATAAATACAAATACGGTATTGTTCTTCAGATATGGACTTGCCGTGGTGTTATTGGCTCTTTTTATGTTTTTCAAGCGCCAGTCATTTGCGATAACAAAGAAAGAAACATCAATATTAGTGGCATTAGGCATATTGTTTGCGATGTCATCATTGACACTATTCTTGAGCTTCCATTACATGGGAGCAGGAATAGCATGTACGTTGCTATTTGTCTATCCAGTGATGGTGGCTGTAATGATGACCGTATTCTTCAAAGAAAAACTAACCATAATAACTATATTATCGATAATTCTTGCTCTTAGCGGCATTGCTCTGTTATATAAGGGAAATGACGGGGATGTGTTGAATATCACGGGTGTGATACTTGTTATGATTTCGTCTTTAACTTATGCTATATATATAATTGTTGTAAACAAATCTCCATTGCGAATATCTTCTGTCAAACTCACATTTTATGTGTTATTATTTGGTGTAATATCTCTCATCATTTATTCGTTGGCAGGTGACCAAAACAATTATATTCAAATGCTTACGACTCCAGAGATGTGGTTCTATGCGTTGATTTTGGCATTATTCCCAACGGTAATTTCGTTATTGTTGATGGTTGTTGCTGTTCACGAAATAGGCTCAACACCTACAGCTATAATGGGGGCATTAGAGCCATTGACTGCCGTTGTGATTGGAGTGGTGATGTTTGGCGAACAGCTGACATTAAGAATGGCTACCGGAGTGCTGATGATATTGGTGGCTGTACTTTTTATTATAGCAGGGAAATCATTGACTGTAAACAAAATAACTACAGTCATCGGACGTCTTGGCCATGTTGTCGTAAAACATTGGAGATGGAGATTGTAAAAAAATGAGGTGACTTAAGGAAACAATTGGGTGGAACGCAGTATAATTCATATCGACATGGATGCCTTTTTTGCTTCTATTGAGCAGAGAGACAATCCTGAATTGCGGGGAAAGCCTATAGTAGTAGGCTTTGATGGTCCACGTGGAGTTGTGTCTACAGCAAGTTATGAAGCCAGAAAATATGGAATACATTCAGCAATGTCTATATTTAAGGCAAAAAAGCTGTGTCCACAATTAATCGTTGTTGCAAGTGACCATGACAGATATAAGTCTGTCTCAATGCAGGTTTATGAAATATTCTGCGATTTCACCGATAAGATAGAGCCTCTGTCAATAGACGAGGCCTTTCTTGATGTCACTGATAATATCAATAATATGCCGGCTGAAGAGATTGCACTAAAGATAAAGGAACGGATAAAAAACGAACTGTATCTGACTGCGTCTGCCGGCATCTCATACAATAAGTTTTTGGCAAAAATAGCGTCTGACTATAACAAGCCTGACGGAATATTTACTGTTAAAGCAGAAAAGGCACTAATGTTTCTGGAAACTCTGCCAATAGAGAAGTTTTGGGGTGTTGGTCCGAAGACAGCTGTCATTATGCATAAAATGGGCATTTTTAACGGTAAACAGCTGCGTCAATGCACCCTTAACCATCTAACTGAGGTGTTTGGAAAGTCAGGAAAAACGTATTATAATTTTGCACGCGGCATTGATGAAAGAGCTGTGGAGCCGGTGAGAATAAGAAAATCCGTGGGATGTGAACAAACTTTTTTGACTGACCTTAATAGAAAATCGGCCATTTATATAGAGCTATACCATATTGTCCTAGAATTAACAGAAAGATTGGATAAAAGCAAATTCTGCGGCTATACTCTAACGCTAAAAATAAAGTTCAGCGATTTTATGCAGACAACAAGAAGTATAACGTCATTTAAACCTCTTACTGATAAGGATACCATACTTCCTTTAGCAAAAAAACTTATTGAGCAGGTGGATTATTCTACTAAACCGATAAGACTAATAGGGCTATCAGTTTCTAATCCACATAACGAAAAAACACGTCAAGAATGGATTGAAGGAGAACTTAAGTTCAAAGAATGGGATGATTTTGCTGCACAATAGCTTGCATTTATAGAATTTGTTTTGTAAATTTGCAACCTAATCAAGGTAATATAACCGTATATTTATGAAACAAACTAAGATTGTAGCTTCTATAAGCGATCGCAGATGCGACGTTGATTTTATTCGCCAACTTTTTGATGCAGGAATGAATGTGGTACGAATGAATACCGCACACGCCACACCTGAGGGAATAAAACAGATAATACGGAATACACGTGCGGTTAGTAAGCATATTGGTATTCTGATTGATACCAAAGGCCCTGAAGTAAGAACAACGGGAAATGATGCTCCTATTGAATATAAGACAGGAGACGTCGTAAAAATTTTTGGACGTCCAGAAATGAAAACGGAGCACGATATATTAAATCTGTCATACGAAAACTTTGCCAATGATGTGCATGTTGGAGACGACATCCTGTTTGATGACGGCGCGATAGACATGAAGGTAATCGGCATAAATGGTCCTGCTGTCGTAGCACAAGTACAAAATGACGGATTGTTAGGATCTAATAAAAGCGTTAACGTGCCAGGTGTTCATATTGACCTGCCTGCACTTACAGAGAAAGACAAGCGCAACATACTACTGGCAATAGAGGAAGATATCGACTTTATAGCTCACTCTTTCGTAAGAAGCAAGGAAGATGTACTTGCGGTTCAGAGGATTCTTGATGAACACAATAGTGATATCAAGATTATCTCTAAGATCGAGAATCAGGAAGGTGTTGATAATATTGATGAAATCATAGAAGCGTCTTACGGAATCATGATAGCACGAGGTGACCTAGGTATTGAAGTCCCTATAGAAAAGATTCCTGGAATACAGCGAATGATAATTCACAAATGTATGAGAGCTAAAAAGCCTGTTATTGTTGCGACACAAATGCTTCATACTATGATTAATAATCCGCGCCCGACACGTGCAGAAGTAACAGATATTGCAAATGCTATTTATTATAGAACAGACGCACTGATGCTGAGCGGTGAAACTGCTTCAGGAAAGTATCCTGTTGAAGCTGTTAAAACTATGGCTTCAATAGCAGAACAAGCTGAACAGGATAAGATGTATGATCACGATTACGACTTTCCGCTCAGTGAAAATTGCGATGTAACAGAATTTTTGGCACGTAATGCAATTGAAGCGACCGAAAGATTGGGCGTGAAGGGTATCATTACAGATAGTAAGACAGGTCTTACTGCACGTAACCTTGCTGCATTCAGAGGTCCCAACCCTGTACTTGCAATATGCTATAAGGAAAAGACACAGCGATGGCTGGCACTGAGCTATGGCGTTATTCCTGTTGCTCAACATGAGCAAATTGGCGCACAGGAGCAATTCCTTGCAGCTCTGCGTATGTTACGCCAAAAAGGCTACTTACGTATGGAAGACAAGATAGCTTATCTGAGTGGCAGTTTTGGAAGGGGAGGAGGAACCACATTCTTGGAAATAAATAAAGTACAGGAAGTATTCGACCGCTCATATGAGTTTCATCTGCCAAATAAGACCAGGTAATAAGATTGCTCGTTTTGAACATTTCAGATGATAAATATTGAACATAATTTATATAAGCGCGTGGAGACAACAAAAGATTGTCTCCACGCGTGCTATATATGAGCAAATTGGAAAACATATGCAAGCGTTTTTAAATGCATCTATTCATTACTTATATATACTTTATTAGTCTTATTTGTTTTCTAATCTTCCATACGTCTTGACGTAGCTGAAAAGCAATCAACAATGCAGCATAATTATATTGAAGGTTTAGCATAAAGAAAAGGATACACCAATTCTGATGTATCCTTCATTTAGATTTCAGGAACCAAGAATCCATTTACACTTTAAAATATCTTCTCACTAATGCATTTTGAAAGCGATGACATTCTTTAATGTGTTATCAAGATAGAATGTATAAGGAACGGTATCTTTGCCATTGCATATTTTGGTCTTTGTGAATATATATGGCTTATTACCATTTCCGTATTCTATGTTCTTCTTGAAAAGCCTGTTTTTTTTCGCACTATTTTTCATTACAATTATCATACTGTCAGTAAGATTCTTCGTTGAATCAATTTTATTGAAGCTTATCGAATAGTCGGCAGCCGTCATGTTTTGATTAAGAAAATCTTTAACAGCACTCTCTGCTTTATGTTGCTTTCCACAACTTACAGCAACAAGAGTAATAGAACAGATGATAATAATCTTAATATAACGTTTCATCCTGCAGAAGCGTTATTTCTCGGGAACGTTCTTCATTATCTCCAAAAGATGATCCCAAACCATTTGAACTGTAGGTATAAGCAAGCGCTCTTCAGGAGAATGTACTCCTCTAAGAGTCGGACCCATTGATACCATGTCAAGATGCGGATATTTTTCTGAGAACAGACCACACTCCAAACCTGCATGGATTCCGATTACCAACGGTTCTTTGTTAAAGAGTTTCTTGTATGTGTCTACAACAATTTGGGTGAGCTTACTGTCTTGCTTCATCTGCCATGCCGGATATTTGTCCCCTTGGGTAACTTCAGCACCAGCCAACTCAAACAAAGCTTTTATTGTGTTGCCCATATTGTTAAGATTGCTCATTACGTTAGAACGCTGTGATGCGACAATCTTTATATCGCTTTCTGTAGTATTTACACTAGCAACATTGCTTGAAGTTTCGACCATCCATGCAAGTGCTTCATCCTGACACATGGCCATAACACCATTGTCTACAGCCTGAAGTGCCTGTATGAATTTTGTATTTACTGGCTCTTTTATTACAAGCCCTTTATCTGTGCTTTCAAGACTAAATTTAATCTCCTTTTCTGTAACATGGAATTCAGCCTCGACTTCAGCAGTAAATACATTTAGGTCAACACTGACGTTTTCTTTGTATTGAGCAGGTACTGCAAAAATAACAACACCATCACGAGGAATAGCATTGTGCATACGTCCAGAATTGAAACTAACAAGTTTTACACCATATTTTTCGTTTATAATATAAATAAACCTTGTCAGTAACTTAATACCATTTGCGAATTTTTTATTAATATCGTCACCGCTATGTCCGCCATGCAAACCCTGAAGTGAAAGTTTTAAAAAGAAATAATTTTCAGGAGCCTCTTCTCTTTCTATATTGAATGTGGCAACTGTAGTCATACCTCCGGCGCAGCTAATGAAGAACTGACCTTCATCCTCACTGTCAAGGTTGATGAGCATATCACCTGTCATAAATCCTTCTTTCATGCCACTGGCGCCTGTAAGTCCTGTTTCCTCATCTCTTGTAAATACACATTCTATAGGACCATGTTCCAAAGAGTCGTCATCAAGCACGGCAAGTTGCATAGCACAGCCAATACCATCGTCTGCACCTAATGTCGTACCTTTAGCCTTCAGCCACTCACCATCAACATAAGTTTCAATAGGATCTTCCTCAAAGTTGATTTCTTTATCAACAAGTTTTTCGCAAACCATGTCCATGTGGCTCTGAAGGATAAGGGTCTTTTTATTCTCATATCCTTTTGAAGCCTTCTTTCTTATTACAACATTTCCGGTTTCGTCTACAATGGTTTCAAGGTTTCTTGCCTCACCAAAATTCTTTAGGTATTCAATCATTTTTTCCTCGTGCTTTGAAGGACGTGGAATCTTGTTGATCTGTGCAAAGTGCTCAAAGACACTTGCCGGCTTTAGTTCAATTTTCTCCATTATTATTGCTACATTTATGTTATTTTATTAAAAATAAATATTTCTGTTTACAATAAGCAATATAAGAACCGCAAAAACAAACGGGTTTGTTTTGTTTTGTCTCCGAATTGCATTATCTTTGCATGCAAAAATAAGAAAAATGGCAGAAACTTTCCTTCTTGGCATGTTAATAATTGCTATATCTTTAATATTGCTTTGTATAAAGCTTATATTATTAAAGAACGGGAAGTTTTCGTCTCCACACGTGGGTGATAATCCCGGTTTGCGCAAGAACAAAATACACTGCGTAATGGATGAAGATAAAGAAGCCCGGAGACATGTCGAAAGATTGGACAAGAATAAATCAGTGTAATAATTTAAAACAATAATGGGTATGAAAAAATTAATCCGTTCAGCAGCTGTTGTTGCATTAATGTCACTCGTTGTGGCTTCATGTAACAAACAAGCACCAAAGGTAGAAGAAAAGTCGGCTTCTACCAACACCGCAAATGCAGGTATGAAGATTGCATATATTGAGGTGGATTCAATTATGTCTCAATATAAATTCTGCAAAGAATATTCTTTGATTCTTGAAAAGAAGAGCCAGAATATTCAAAATACAGTAAATGCCAAAGGACGTTCTCTTCAGGCAGCAGCCGCAAAATTCCAGCAGGATATACAGAACAATAAATATACCCAGCAGCAGGCAGAAGCTGTTCAAGCCGGTTTGCAGAAGCAGAATGCGGACTTACAGGCTTTACAGCAAAGATTAGGTGCTGAGTTCCAGGCTGAAACAGAAAAATTTAATAAAGCTTTACGCGATAGTATCCAGCACTATTTAGCTGTATATAACAAAGATAAGAAATTCTCTCTCATCTTGAGTAAGGCTGGTGACAATATTCTGTATGCCGACAAAACTTATGATATAACAAACGAAGTTATTGCAGGTTTAAATAAAGCATACAAACCAGTTGCTAAAAAGAAATAATAGAATATTTTGTGAAATAGAAAAGACACGTTGAAAATTCCAAGATCATTTTCAACGTGTCTTTTTGTTGCTGAGGCATTCGCCTATTTATTCCCAAAATAAGACATGGAATTTATTAATGCATAGAAAACTACATTAACTTATTGTTTCTAGTTATTATGAGACTTTATCATTTGTAAAAATGATTACTGATTAACCCCATAACCAAAGAGAGCAAAGTCACCTTTAAGCGGATCGTCAGGAAAAATATCCCTAAGTTTCTCTGTAAGCTTTATTGCCACACTCATTGAGGCCGTTTTATTGTTTATCAAATGTAATTTATTCGCTTCTTGAAGAACATGTGTATCCAATGGTACAATTAAGGTACGCTTGTCAATAAAATCACTCCATAAACCTATATCTACTGGAGAATTATCTCTGACCATCCATCTTAGAAACATACAAACTCTCTTGCACGCGGATGTAGTATTTTTAGGGATAATTGTCTCTATGCTGGTTTTTGCGGAATAGCTTGTTATTGCTTTTATTGCAGATAATCCGTCAGAAGAATTCCTTTTGACAAAATTACCAATTGATTCATATTCTATCAGCAGATTGTGTAAAGATTCAAATAATTTATACATCATGCTGAAATTATACAATCTGTAAAAGCAGCTTTTATCATCTTCTTTAAAGCTATCTTTATAATAGTCTTGCTTTATCCAATTATACATATCGTTATCAGCATAATCGAGTAGTGCTTGTATTTTGGGCATAAACTGTTTTCTGCTTCCATAGCTCAAACATGATGCAACAAAAGCAGCAACTTCTTTATTTTGTCTGCCTTCAACCTGATGCATAAATCGACTTGGATCATCATGCAAGAAATCAGATGTCTCATATCGTTGAGCGTACTCCTCTAATATAGATTTTATTTTACTATCCATATAAATAATATATGAAAAACAGGCTCTGCATGTAAAAATACTACTGCAGAGCCTGACTTATTATTTAATTTGTACTAGACAAATATTTGGTATACATTACAGAATTGTCTTAACTGCTTCAAGCATGCCTTTCTCCTGAATGAGATCGAGATCCTTCTTAACCAATGCATTTAGACCTGCAATGTTATTCAAATCTTCACCCCAAATCTGTGTCGCAGAAAGAACACCATCTGTAACTTTCTGAGTGTCGCCAGTAGCCCAAAGATTCTTAAGCAAGTCCATAATCTCCTGAGAGTCATTAGGAACAATCTCAGTACCATCTTCGCGTTTGCCACCCTTGTAGTATGTTATGATGGCTGCAAGACCGAACACAAGACCTTGTGGGAGCTCACCTTTACGCTCCAAATATGTCTTAACACCGGGCAGGTCACGTGTCTGATATTTCGGGAAAGAGTTAAGCATGATGCTAGTTACCTGATGATCAACGAACGGATTCATAAAGCGCTCTAGAACATCACTAGCAAACTTCTGAAGTTCGTCCTTCGGAAGGTTAAGTGTTTCCATAAGCTCCTCGAACTGAACTTTATGTATATACTTGCCAATAACAGGATCTTTGCAAGCATCACGTACAATATTAATACCACTCAAGAATGCAACAGGACTCAATACTGTATGAGGACCATTAAGCAATGTAACCTTACGCTCATGATATGGCTCTTCTGAAGGTACAAATAATACATGAAGACCAGCCTTATCTGCAGGGAATTCTTCTGCAATCTCTTTAGGTGCTTCAATTACCCATAAATGGAATATTTCTGCCTGAACGACGAGATTGTCTTCGTAACAGATTTTCTGCTGAATATCCTTGATTTCCTTGCGTGGGAAACCCGGTACAATTCTGTCAACTAATGTTGCATAAACGCCGCAGCATTCTGTAAACCATTTTTTGAAGTCCTCACCAAGATTCCAAAGTTCGATATACTTATAAATGCAATCTTTGAGAACATGACCATTAAGGAATATCAGCTCACATGGGAAAATAATGAGACCCTTTGTTGGATCACCATTGAATGTCTGATAGCGACGATAAAGCAACTGTACTAATTTTCCGGGATACGAACTTGCAGGAGCATCCTCTAGTTTACAGTTAGGATCAAATGCAATACCAGCTTCTGTCGTATTTGATATTACAAAACGAATTTCAGGCTGATCTGCAAGAGCCATGAAAGCTTGATTTTGTGTATAAGGATTCAATGCACGGCTTATAACATCAATACGTGTAAGGCTGTTTACCGGCTTACCTTCATCAAGTCCCTGAAGATTTACATGATATAGGCAATCTTGACCATTAAGCCAATCAACCATACCTTTTTCAATTGGCTGAACAACAACAACAGAACCATTGAAATCAGTTTTCTGATTCATATTGTAAATAATCCAGTCAACGAAAGCACGCAGGAAGTTTCCTTCACCAAACTGAATGATCTTCTCAGGCATTACGCTTTTAGGCGCAGTCCTTTTGTTTAAAGCTTGCAATTTTTTCATGATTTATACTAATGAGTTTGTTTTTCTTTTACGATGCAAAATTACTATTTTATTTTATACCTTGCTACGTTTTTCCTGATTAAACTTACGTAAAGGTTTGCGTAATTGTAATATGCAGATATTATGTACTGATTACATTGCATAGGTATTAAAACCTCCATCAACTACAGCAACTGTACCTGTTACAAATTTTGCTGCATCACTCATTAGATAATGTATTGTTCCGCAAAGCTCTTCCGGATCACCCATTCTGCCAAATGGTGTCTGATGTATAACGTCTTTACCTCTCTGAGTATAAGAGCCATCAGGATTTGTAAGCAAAGTTCTGTTTTGTTCTGTTATAAAAAATCCAGGAGCAATAGCATTAACACGAATACCTTCACCAAACTTTTTAGCACACTCTGTTGCCATGAATGCCGTAAAATTACTTATACCAGCTTTGGCTGCTGCATAACCGCATACACGTGTTATAGGACGGAATGCTGCCATTGAAGAGAAATTGATAATCGACCCCTTGCCTTGTTTCACCATAGGCTTCAGGAATATCTGTGTTGGTATAACTGTACCTGTCAGATTCAGATTAAGAACTTTTTGAAATTCTTCAACTTTTAAGTCAAAAAAGTTTTTGTCTGGTGCTATTACTGCGCCTGGCATATTTCCACCTGCAGCATTCAGTAATGTATCAATACGTCCATATTTTGCAATAATATCATCACAGTTCTTTTGCACTAATTCTTGATTCATAACATCAGTTTTCATGAATTCAGCATGATAACCTTCTTTTTTAATGTCCTCAACGATTTCGTTTCCGACGTCTTCTTTTCTACCAAGAATGATAACTTTTGCACCATTTTTTGCAAGATATTTTGCAATTGTACGTCCTAATACACCTGTTCCGCCTGTTATGACAGTAACGTTGTCTTTAATATTAAATAGTTCGTTCATAATTTTGTGATTTTATTTTTGATTTATTCCTAATACTCTGTCAACTGTAGCTAGAATACCCTGTACTTGCCCCATAGCAAACATACGTCCAAGGAAAGTATAACCTGCATTATAACCTTTATCAAGATCGCCTAACATATTGGGTCCATGGTCAACACGCATCGGTAAGTTTGGATTTGTTTTTTCAAATATTCGTGCTAATTCTATCAAGTCGGCACGTCCGCCAAGATGTGAAGCTTCTGTAAAATCTCCGTTAGGGAAAACTTTACAAGATCTCATATGCACGAACCATGTACGATCTGCATATTTGCGTGCAAGTTCAGTAACGTTGTTATGGGCACCAGCAGACAATGAACCTGCACAGAATGTCAATCCGTTATGCGGGTCATCTACGGCTTTTAAGAACCAGCTGATGTCATCATCGCATGTAACAATACGTGGGAGACCGAGAATAGGGAATGGAGGATCATCCGGATGTACACACATATACATGTCGTATTCATTACATGTCGGCATTATTGCAGAAAGAAAATATCTCATATTTTCTCGCAACTGTTCCTTTGTTATACCTTTATATAAATCTAAAAGTTGTCTGAAGAGTTCTACAGGATGTTCGTCATTTTCAGAAATATTTCCGTTTACAAAGCCTTGAGTCTTAACAATAATATTTTCAACAAGCCTATGATCATCTTCTGGTGTCATTGTTTGTTTAAGCTTTTCAACCTCCTCTAGAACTTCTTGACTATATTGCTCTTCTGCATTTTCACGCTTCAGTATGCAGCAGTCGAAATAAGCGAACTGAGCATGACTGAAGAATAAATTACTGGTTCCGTCCGGATTTGGATGAGCTAAATCTGTCCTGGCCCAATCCAACACAGGCATAAAGTTATAGCATATAGTATGGATACCTTCCAGACTAAGATTTTTAAGACTCTCTTTATATTTTTCAATGAGTCCATCCCTGTCTGGTCCTGCATATTTAATACTTTCGCAAACAGGAAGGCTTTCAACAACAGACCAACGCATACCATAACTCTCGATATATTCACGTAGGTCGCGTATCTTTTCTCTAGTCCATACCTCACCATTAGGAACATCATGTAATGCCGTGACTATTCCTTCAACGCCAATTTGTTTTAGCATCGACAAAGTAATCTTATCTTTTTTGCCGAACCATCTCCATGTCTTTTCCATATTAGTTTTCTTTATATAAAATCATAAATTACTCATGATGATAATGTTCATTTTTTATTATCGTGCATGCACGATAAACCTGTTCCATAAAGAGCAATCTAACCATCTGATGAGAAAGTGTCATCTTTGATAATGACATTTTCTCATTGGCACGATCATATACGGCTTGAGAGAATCCATAGGGGCCACCTATCACAAAAGTCAACTGCTTTATAGTTTGTTGCTTGTTTCCCAACCACGCCGCAAATTCTACACTTCTGAACTCTTTTCCGTGTTCGTCTAATAAGACGACATAACTTTTATCGTCTATATTCTTTAAAATCAGTTCTCCTTCTTTTTCTTTTTGCTGTTTTTCATTAAGGCTCTTGGTGTTTTTAAGCTCAGGAATAATTTTCAAACAAAAAGGTGTATAATGATTTGTTCTGGCTACATAGTCTTCAATCCCTTCGGCATATAGTTTGTTGTCAGTTTTTCCTACAAGTAACAATGTCGTTTTCATATTCAATACTCTTTTTTGCGTTTAGGATTCATTGGAAACCATCCTTTCTTAACCCGGTCACGTTGCTCAAACAATTCTTTTATTGACCATAAAGATGAAGCACCGAATATGCCTAATATAGCTGAACAAAGTGAATCTGCAATTAATAGGGCCAATAACAGGCAGACAATTCCTACAATCAGGAATATCCACCAAAACTTTGTACCTGTATAATATTCTGTTTTTATTACTATCGGATGAAAAATGCCAATAATCAAAAAACATGATATTGCTATAATAATTCCAGAAAAATACATCTATGCTTATGTTTCGTTATTATTTCCGCAAAAATACTCATTTATTTTTAATAGGGCAAAAAGAAATGATAGAAAAACTTCGCATAAATTAAATTTAGATGAAAAAAAAGAAAAAAAAAATCTTGAGCGTAATTTTTGAATTTAATTTATTACCTTTGTAAACAATAAAATTACTAACACTAATATTAATAATATGGAAAAAAACACGGAATTAATTGCATTATGTGAAAATAAGGCAAAACAATGGCTATCACCTTTTTTTGATCAGGAAACACAAGAAAAGATTAAGGCCATGTTGGAAAATGAAGACAAAACCGATTTAATAGAAAGTTTTTATAAAAACCTTGAATTCGGTACAGGTGGCCTTAGAGGTATAATGGGAGTAGGTAGCAACCGTATGAATATTTATACCGTCGGCATGGCTACACAAGGATTTGCTAATTACCTAAAAAAGAATTTTGCAGATCGTGAGCAGATTTCTGTTGTTGTTTGCCATGACTGTCGTAACAACAGCAGACTTTTTGCAGAAACCGTTGCTGATATCTTTTCTGCAAACGGCATAAAAGTATATCTGTTTGACGACATGAGACCAACGCCAGAATGTTCTTTTGCCATACGTCACTTGGGATGCCAAAGTGGTGTTAACATTACTGCTAGCCATAACCCCAAAGAGTATAATGGATATAAAGCTTATTGGGCAGATGGCGCACAAGTACTGGCACCTCACGACAAAGGCATTATAGACGAAGTTAACAAAGTTAACGTTGAAGACATAAAGTTTGAAGGAAATAAAGAACTCATAGAAATTATAGGAGAAGAAATAGATAAAGTATATCTTGATCTCATACACGGGATTTCTATCGACCCAGAAGTAATTAGCCGTCAGAAGGATCTTAAAATCGTATATACGCCACTACATGGAACAGGCATGACGCTAATACCGCGTTCTTTGAAATTATGGGGATTTGAAAACGTTCATTGTGTAAAAGAGCAAATGGTTAAAAGTGGCGATTTCCCGACAGTGGTAAGTCCTAACCCTGAAAATGGTGAAGCCTTAACATTGGCATTGCGTGACGCCAAAGAACTTGATGCTGATATTGTAATGGCAAGCGATCCTGATGCAGACCGTGTTGGAATGGCATGCAAGAACGACAAAGGGGAATGGATACTTATAAACGGCAACCAGACCTGTTTGCTCTTCTTGTATTATATAATTAAAAACCGTCAGGCTAAAGGTTTGATGAAACCGACGGATTTCATTGTTAAAACGATTGTAACCACTGAAGTTATACGAAAAATAGCAGAAAAACAAAACATAGAAATGCGCGACTGCTATACAGGCTTTAAGTGGATTGCCCGTGAAATTGCCTTGTCAGAAGGCAAACAACAATATATAGGTGGAGGTGAAGAGAGCTACGGATTCTTGGCAGAAGACTTTGTACGTGACAAAGATGCTGTTTCTGCATGTTCTCTATTAGCAGAAATCTGCGCATGGGCAAAAGACCAAGGTAAAACACTCTATGATGTTGTGATGGACATTTATCTTGAGTATGGATTCTCTAAAGAATTCACAATAAATGTTGTCAAACCAGGAAAGAGCGGAGCAGATGAGATAAAGCAGATGATGACAGACTTCAGAAACAATCCCCCAAAAGAACTTGGCGGAAGCAAGGTCGTTACATGGAAAGATTATCAAACATTGGAGCAACGTGATGCAAACGGAAATGTTTCTAAATTAGAAATGCCAGAAACAAGCAATGTTCTGCAATGGTTCTGTGAAGATGGAACAAAAATAAGCGTTCGTCCGTCAGGAACAGAGCCTAAAATCAAATTCTATATTGAAGTTAAAGGCACAATGAAATGCAATGGGTGCTATGACCGTTGCACAAGCGAAGCAAACAATAAAATTGCAGAAATAAAAAAATCGTTAAACTTGAATTAACTAGGCAATTCCTATATCATTACAAAAAGGAGGAAATGTTATCATATTTCCGCCTTTTTGTATCATTAAATCATAAGTACATGATGTCATTCAAAATCTTTAGACTTACATCTAAATTTCAGCGATCATATATTTATAATTTATATGTCTTATTATTTTAGTATTTTATCACGTAATTGGCAAAATGCTTTTATTACCATTTTGTAATGGCGAAGCAATAAAATAAAGATTTAGAGTTTTCTTGTTTATAATAAAGTTTAAAATTATATGTTTTGCCCTAAATGTTTTTTGTAGGTCGAAAAAAAGTGTTAATTTAGCAGGCCCAAAAAGATGTAAAACGTCTTAAAACGAAAGCAAATGGCCTCAAACGGCATTTTATAGAAAATTAATACAATTAAAATTAATGGATAATAACACATTTGATCAAGACAGAATCATAAAGATTAATATAGAGGAGGAAATGAAATCCTCTTATATTGACTATTCTATGTCTGTTATTGTTGCCCGTGCTTTACCCGATGTTCGTGATGGATTTAAACCTGTACATAGAAGAATATTGTACGGTATGATGGGAATTGGCAACACGAGTGATAAGCCGTATAAGAAATGCGCCCGCGTAGTAGGTGAAGTCCTAGGTAAATATCATCCTCATGGAGACAGCTCTGTATATGGAGCATTGGTAAGAATGGCGCAAGATTGGAATATGCGCTATACTCTTGTTGATGGTCAAGGAAACTTTGGTAGTGTCGATGGTGATTCTGCCGCCGCAATGCGTTATACAGAATGCAGATTGTCAAAGATGGGTGAACACATTATGGACGACCTGGAAAAAGAGACTGTCGACATGATGAATAACTTTGACGACTCACTTCAGGAGCCCTCTGTAATGCCGACCAAGATACCAAATCTTTTAGTTAATGGAGGTAATGGTATTGCCGTTGGTATGGCAACAAATATTCCAACGCATAATTTAGGAGAAGTTATTGACGGATGTTGTGCATATATTGATAATCCAGATATTGATACAGAAGGCCTTATGCAATATATAAAAGCTCCAGATTTTCCGACAGGTGCTTATATATACGGCATTCAAGGAGTAAAAGATGCATACGAAACTGGTCGTGGACGTATAGTGATGCGTGCAAAGGCAGAAATTGAAAGCACAGAATCACATGATAAGATTGTCATTACTGAGATACCTTATGGCGTAAATAAGGCTCAATTGATTGAATATATCGCTGATTTAGTAAAAGAAGGAAAACTTGATGGAATAAGTAATGCAAACGATGAATCCGGTCGTCAGGGCATGCGTATTGTGATTGATGTGAAAAAAGATGCTAATGCGAATGTCATCCTAAATAAATTATTTAAGATGACTGCATTACAAAGCTCATTCTCAGTCAATTGCATCGCATTGGTTAAAGGACGTCCGCGTTTGTTAACATTGAAAGATTGTGTGCATTATTTTGTTGAGCATCGCCATGATGTAACAATACGCAGAACAAAATTTGACTTGCGTAAGGCTCAAGAAAGAGCACATATACTTGAAGGCTTAATAATTGCTTGTGACAACATTGACGAGGTTGTCCATATTATCCGAGGCTCGAAGACTCCATCTGACGCTCAGCGTAATTTGGAAAAACGTTTTGAACTTGATGAATTACAATCAAAAGCTATTGTAGATATGCGTCTTAGTCAGTTGACTGGACTTAGAATGGATCAACTGCATGCTGAATACGAAGAGCTTGAAAAGCTAATCACATATTTACAGTCAATACTTGACGACCCTGAGCTTTGTAAGAAGGTTATGAAAGACGAACTTTTAGAGGTAAAGGAAAAATATGGTGATCCACGTCGCACTGAAATAAAATATTCTAGCGAAGAATTCAACCCTGAAGATTTTTATCCAAACGATCCTGTTGTGATAACAATAAGTCATTTGGGATATATCAAACGCACTCCGCTATCAGAATTCCGTGAACAAGCCAGAGGTGGAGTTGGCAGCAAAGGTGCAAATAGTCGTGAACAGGACTTTACTGAATACATTTATCCTGCAACGATGCATAATACAATGATGTTCTTCACAAAGAAAGGACGTTGCTATTGGCTTAAATGCTATGAGATACCTGAAGGGGCAAAGAATTCAAAAGGTCGCGCAATACAAAATCTGTTGAACATAGAAAGCGATGATAGTATTAATGCGTTCCTTCGTTTACGCGGATTGGATGACCCTGATTTCATAAATAGTCATTATGTAGTATTTGCTACCAAAAAAGGATTAATAAAGAAAACAAGCCTTGAAGCATATAGTCGACCAAGAGCAAATGGTGTGATTGCCATAAACGTACTTGAAGGAGATGAGGTCGTTGGCGTAAGACTTACTAATGGGCATAACGAACTGCTGCTTGCAGATAGAAATGGCCGTGCTGTAAGATTCAACGAAAATACTGTACGTGCGATGGGACGCGTTTCAACCGGTGTCAGGGGAATGCGTCTTGATGAAGGAGACGATGAGGTTGTAGGAATGGTTGTCGTCAATAAGCCGGAAGAAGAAACTATAATGGTTGTCAGTGAAAATGGATATGGAAAACGAAGCCAGGTAGAAGACTATCGTGTTACAAATCGTGGCGGAAAAGGCGTAAAAACGCTAAATATCACAGAAAAGACAGGCCGTTTGGTTGCAATAAAGGTTGTTACGGACGAGAATGACCTCATGATAATAAACAAGAGTGGTATTTTGATTCGTCTTAAAGTGTCAGAATGTCGTGTAATGGGTAGAGCGACACAGGGTGTCAGACTTATAAACTTGACAAAGAAAAATGATGTAATATCAAGTGTATGTAAAGTAATGAGCTCGGATCTAGAGGCGTTAGTTGAAGCTGAAAGTAGAAAAGAATGGGCACAAACAAGTGAGGCATTCAAAAATGATACTCAAGCTATACCAACAGATACAGACTCTGACGATGATACTCTTCCAGAGATATCAGATGAGGATAAATTCGATGAACAATAACAATTATTTTTTAATAAATCTATTATGAAAAAGTTTATGACCTTGGCCGTAGCTTCTATACTAAGTATGTCGGCCTTTGCACAGGATGTGTATAAACAAATTTCGAAAATTAAAGATTATAATGAAGCTTATAATCTTCTGAAAAGTAACCTCAGCAATATGTCAGCTGAGCAAAAAGCTAAATGCTACAACAAACTTGTTGATTTAGCCTATGAGAAAGTTGTCAATGAGCAGGCTACAATTACCAGTAATCAGATGGCAGCACAGCTAAACACAAAAGTTGAGCCTTATGATACCATTGGACTTTACAATGCCGTGATGCAGGCTTTAGAAAATGGTGTACTCTGCGACGAATTTGATAATCAGCCTAACGATAAGGGTAAGGTGAAACCCAAGTTCCATAAGTCAAATGGCGACAGACTTTATCCAATCCGTTTCCATCTCATCAACGCTGGTATTTATTATCAGAATAAAGATGAAGCACTTGCATACAAGAATCTTGCAACTTATGTAGATAGTAATGATTATCCTTTGTTTAAAGAGCAGGATAAGAGCACAGACGCAAGTCTAACCCAGATGGCATATTATGCTGCGCGCTTTGCTTATTTTGCAAAGGAATATGACAAAGCTGAAAAATATGCAGATATCGCAATCAAAGATACTGCAATGGCAGATGATGCATTACAGCTTAAACTGGCAGTTATGCAAAACCAATTGAAGTCACATGAAGATACTCTTAATTATGTAAATAAACTTAAGAGTATTTATGCAAATGACGAAAATAATGATATGGTATTCAGTACAATATGCTCAATGCTCATATCTCTTAATGACAAGGCTGGTCTTTCAGAATTTGTTAAAGTAAAACTTGCTAAAGATCCGAACAACTTCACTGCATTGGCAATGAGTGGTCAGGCTAATATGAATGAGCACAAATGGGACGAGGCAATTGCAGATTTGTCAAAAGCAGCTTCAAAACAGCCTGAGAATGTCGCGGTATTAGCATCAATAGGCAATAGTTATATGTACAAAGCACAAGAAGCTGCAGAGCGTGCAACCGCCAATGGAAAGAAACTTTCTCCGGAAGCAGAAAATGCAATAATTGATGTTTATAAAAAGGCTATTGAATTTTTAGAGAAAGCTAAGAATCTTGATAAAGAAATGCAGTATAAAACTGTATGGGCATATTCATTATATACATGCTGTTACAGAATTTATGGCGCCGATGATCCTAAAACAAAGGAAATGGAAGCTTTGACAAAATAAATACATACAAATTATTAATTAATGGAGACCGGTGTTGGCCACAATATCGGTCTCCATCTTTAAAAGATATATAAATGCGTCATTTTTTTCTATTTGTTACAATAATACTTTCTATTACGACTTCTGCTCAAAAGAAGGAAATTAGTCAGGCACGTTCTGATATAAAAAGTCGAAGTAATCTTGAGCAGGCTGAAGCATCAATGCGCAATTTGCTTAAAGATTCAGTGAATAGACAAAATATAAGAATTTACGAAACGCTTGCCAATGCTGTAAGCGCTCAGTATGAAGTAGCAAACGAAAAATTATATTTAAAAGAAGGCTATGATACGGTTGCTTTCTTTAATACAGCACATAAAATGTTTATAGCGTATGAAAGTCTAGACAGTATAGATGCACTGCCTGATAAGAAAGGCAGAATTAAACCGAAGTATCGTAAGAAAAATGCTGAGTATCTTGATAAATACAGACGTAATTTATATAATGGTGGATTATTCTTTATAAACAAGAAGAATTATGAGTTTGCTTATAAATTGATGGATTCATACCTTGATTGTGCACAACAGCCTTTATTTGAAACCAATAAATACATTAATGATGATCAATTAGCATCATCTGCCGCATTTTGGACCGTAGTTTCAGGATATAAATTAAATAGACCTGATAGCGCTCTGAAATATCATGAGCTTGCTTTGTCGAACAGGAATTATCGCAGAAGAGCTTTACAATATCTCTCGGATATATATTTGATCAAAGGAGATACAGCAAAGTATATCGAAACATTAAATCTTGGATTTAAAGAAAATAAAAAATCTAAATTCTTTTTTTTAAGATTAATGGATTATTACAATGGCAAGAACCAACTAGACAAGGCTATGGCGATTGTTGATACAGCATTGATTTCTGATAAAGATAATGTGTTGTTTTTATTTGCAAAAAGTAATATACTATTAAATATGGGCAGTTATCAAGAGTGTGTTACTGTTTGCGACACTATTCTAAAGAAAAATAACTCATTTCCCGATGTTTATTATAATGCAGGTGTATCATATCTGAATCTGGCAATTGATTTAGAAAAAACAACAATCTCAAAGCGTAAAAATAGAACACAGATTATAGATTATTATAAGAAATCATTACCATATATGGAAAAATATAGAGAGATGTGCCCTAACGAAAAAGACAAATGGGCTCCATCTCTTTATAACATATATTTAAAATTAAATATGGGACGACAGTTTGACGAAATGAACAGCATCCTACAGAATATTCACGGAAAAAAATAAATATATCAGCGTAATATAATCAATCATATAAAATTTGTTATTTATTTTGATTATACTTTTTTTTACGCTATCTTTGCATTATTGAGCGGTTTAAAGATATCATACATAAGTTAAGTTATCCTTATTTCCGCAAAGATTAATTTATGGTATTTTAAATCTTAAATATATGAATTTAAAAACTCGTTTAGCAATAATGAACTTCCTTGAATTTGCTGTTTGGGGAGCATATCTTACTTGTATGAGTAACTATTTAGGCTCTGCGGGGCTTGGAGATTTAATACCATGGTTCTATTCAATTCAGGGAATTGTATCTATTTTTATGCCAACAATAATTGGTATAATTGCGGATAAACTGATCCAGCCACAAAGATTATTGGGTATATGCCATTTTCTTGCAGCTATATTTATGCTTGGATGTTGGTGGATAGGATACAATACCGGCCTTGGAAATCAAATACAAGAAAAAGGTATTTTTATCGCATTATATACATTAAGTGTTGCATTTTATATGCCTACACTTGCATTATCGAACACAGTGGCATTTGCTACATTGAAAAGAAATGGATATGATACGATTAAAGATTTTCCTCCAATACGAGTTTTAGGCACAGTTGGATTTATTGCAGCAATGTGGTTCGTTAACTGTGCAGCCTACACTGCAGAAGATGGATTTTTCTTTAGTGTAACTTCTGAGAGCAGATTCCAATATAGCTTTATGCAGTTTTTTGTTTCTGGCGTTTTAGGATTAGTACTTGCACTGTATGCCATTACATTACCACAATGCGCCATAGCAGAAAAAGGTAAAAGCATGTCATTATATGAAACACTTGGACTAAACGCGTTCAAGTTATTTGGACAAAAACGTATGGCATTATTTTTTATTTTTTCAATGCTGCTCGGTATGTCATTACAAGTAACGAATGGATATGCAACGCCATTCATAACAAGTTTTAGTGGTAACGCAGAATACTCACATACATTTGGGGCAAATAATGCGACCTTATTAACTTCTTTATCTCAAATGTCAGAAGCATTTTGTATATTGTTAATACCATTTTTCTTAAAACGTTTTGGTATTAAAATTGTCATGCTTATGGCAATGATAGCTTGGGTATTACGATTTGGACTTTTTGGTTTAGGAAACCCAGGAGATGGTTTATGGATGTTTATTCTTTCGATGCTGGTATATGGAGTGGCATTTGATTTCTTTAATGTATCCGGTGCATTGTTTGTAGAAAAAGAGACAGATCCTTCTATTCAAGCATCAGCACAAGGTCTCTTTATGTTAATGACAAATGGAATAGGTGCATCTGTTGGAACTTTAGCCGCGGGGGCTGTTGTTGATCATTTCTGCAAATGGGAAGGGATGTATTTACTTGGTGACTGGCGGTCAACATGGCTTATTTTTGCTGGATATGCATTATTGGTTGCCTTGTTATTTGTTCTATTTTTTAAATCTGAAACAAAAAAATCTTAAATATAATTTTTCTTTATCATTTTATGGCAACAAAAGAAAGATTAATTTTCAAAGGAGTTTCTGAAATTGTAGGGACTGAAGACATGGGACTATTGATTTTGACAGATGAAAATAATATGCGACAAATATCAATAGTTTGCGATAAAGCAATGGCTGTACAATTAGAATTGCGGACAAAGGATATTCCTATTGTAAATATAATGTTACCTGAAGTCTTATGCAGAATGCAAGGGATTAATCCTGATTCAGGATATGAACTTCTAATTGATGATTTAGTCGAAGGGCAATATAGGACTACTCTTTATGACAAAAAAAATAAAAAGGCTGAGATTATCAGAGCATCGGATGCGGTATTACTTTCATATGTAGCCAAAATACCTATATACATCGACTCGGTGCTCTTGGCACGTCAATCTGTTGCGTATAGTGAGAACTCAAGAGGAGTATCCTTACCTGTAAATACTATTAGCGATAAAATGCTGCAAGCTGCATTAGAAAAAGCAATTCAGGAAGAAAATTACGAACTGGCCTCGCATTTACGGGACGAAAAGAAAAGACGTGAAAGAAATAGTAATAAGGCCAATAATTTAAGTGAAATAGATGAAAGAAGTTAGATTTTTTTATGTTCCAGAAGCTGCCAATTTAACAGAACTTCCAATGGACGAAGCTTTGCATGCATTACGTGTTCTGCGTCTTAAAAGTGGCGATGAAATGTTTCTGATGGATGGTGAAGGAACATTCTATCGGGCTGTTGTTACTATTGCAGCGACAAAACGATGTATGTATGAAATTAAAGAATGTCTGCCACAAGAAAAAACTTGGAGAGGACATATAAATATCGCAATGGCACCAACAAAAATGATGGATAGGGTAGAATGGTTCTGCGAAAAGGCAACTGAAGTTGGCATTGATGATATAACATTCTTGAATTGTAAGTACTCAGAACGAAAAGTTATGCGTACTGTCAGGCTAGATAAAATAGTAGTTGCTGCCGTTAAGCAAAGTAGAAAGCCTTGGAAACCGAAGCTTAATGCAATGACTTCTTTCAAAGAATTTGTATCAACGCCTCGTGAAGGGAAAAAATATATTGCTCATTGCTATGAAGAAATAGATAAAAAAGATTTTTTCTCAGAGATATCTCCTTTAATTCATACAAATGAAGCAACAAACATCACTGTATTGATCGGTCCAGAAGGAGATTTCTCAATAGACGAGGTTAAACTTGCAATTAAAAATGGTTATGAGTCAATCTCATTAGGTAAAAGCCGCTTGCGTACAGAAACAGCAGCTTTATCGGCAACATTAATGACTCAATTAGTTTTAAGGAAATAACATAAATATTAAAGGTATTAGTAATCTTTATAAAGATGAAAAAAAATATAATAAATCCATTGATATTTTGGGGTGAATTACTATTTTGCATGCTTATTTTATCATCGTGTTCATCTGATGATTATCTGAATGTCATACCTAAAAATAGTACCGCGGTTATTTCAGTAGACTTACAAGAACTATATAATACATCAGATGATAGGCAATTAGATTACCTTAAAGATGTACTGAAACTTAAAGATGCAGATGCTAGCGGTTTGGATTTCTCTTCTAAAGCATATGTATTTGAAACTGTTGATGGTAATATAGGGCTTGTAGCTAAGGTTGATGACGAAGATAATATAAGTAATTGGATTAAAAAATTAGAAAAAGCTGGATATTGTAAGAACTTAACAACACGTAAAGGTTTTAAATTTACATCTGTAAAAGATACATGGATTTTAGGGTTTTCATCAGATGCACTATTGGTAATGGGACCTATTTTGCCTATTCATCAGGCAGATATGCAGCGACAAATGATAAAATTTCTAGAACAGGATGACAGCAAGAGTATAAAAGGCTCACCAATGTTTCAAAAACTAGACAGTCTAGAAAGTTCCGTATCCATGGTAGCTCAAGCTGCCGCATTGCCAGAAAAGTTTGTCGCCCCTTTCACTATTGGGGCACCAAAAGACGCTGATGCATCACAAATAATGATTGCAGCTGAATTTGTTAAAGGTGAAGATGGATGCGTAAACATAAAAGGTGAAACGTATTCCTTGAATGAACATATAAATAATGCTATAAAAGAAAATAAAAAGACATTTAGGCCAATTCGAGGCACCTATTCTGCAAGTATGCCTATTAATGCCTCTTTAGGTATATTCTTGAATGTTGATGGAAAAGAATTTCTTAAATTGCTTCATTCTAATAATTCTATTCAAGCGTTATTAGCAGGAATGAATACTGCTATTGATATGGATAATATAATAAAAAGTATCAATGGCGATATGTCTATTATTATACATTCTTTTAATGAAGGTGAAAATATACCCCAGATGAGCGCCCAACTTTCTAATAATGCATTTCTTAAAGATGTAGGATATTGGAGAGAGTCATGTTTGGCTGGGTGTAAAATTATTGATTGGAATAAAAACTCATATTATTATACAAATGGAACTTTCAATTATTATTTTGGTGTTTCAGATGATATGCAATTTTATTCAGGTGGAAGTCCTAAATATGCGCTTGAATCAATATCGAAATCACAAAATGCCATTCCTGAATATGTACAAAATAAAATAAGAGGAAAGCGTTTGTGTTTAATACTGAATTTAGAAACGATATTTGGGGATGGTACGGATAAAGCTTCTGTTATGACATCAATAAAGCCATTACTAGGAAATATAAGAACGGTTATATTCAGTATGTAAAAAACATGAAAGAAATAATATTTAATTCGGTTATACCTGATGTGTTTTCACATAGCAACACCCTTAATTCTGATGTATGGAATAGTGATGTTGCATTTAATAAGGAACAGCTTTATCTTATTGAGGCTGATAGTGGAAAAGGTAAAAGTACATTTTGTAGTTATATTCTAGGATACAGACGGGATTACAGCGGTAACATCAAGTTCGATAATAAGTCTGTTAGAGAGATGAAAATATCTGAATGGATAGACATACGCAAACTTCATATTAGTTATCTTTTTCAAGAACTTCGTTTATTTTCTGAATTAACTGCGTTTGAGAATGTAGAGATAAAGAATAAACTTACAAATTTCAAAAATAAGCAACAAATACTTGAGTGGTTCGAAATTCTAGGTATAGGAGATAAAGTAAATTCGAAGATATGTCATATGTCGTTTGGACAGCAACAACGCGTAGCTATGATAAGAGCTCTAGTTCAACCTTTTGATTTTATACTAGTAGATGAACCAATAAGTCATCTAGATGATAATAATTCAAAAATTATGGGCGACATTATGATGACTGAGGCAAAAGCTCAAGGAGCAGGGGTTATAGTTACAAGCATTGGCAAACATATGAATTTAAATTACAATAAAGTTTTTAAGTTATGAATTTGGTTTGGAAATTATTGCGACAACATATAAGTGTACCTCAATTTACAGGATTTGCTTTCGCAAATTTATTTGGAATGCTTATAGTTCTTTTAGGTTATCAGTTTTATTGTGATGTTTTACCTGTATTCACATCGCAAGATAGCTTTATGAAAGCAGATTATCTGATTGTAAGTAAAAGAATAGGGACCGCAAGTACTATTTCAGGAAGAGATAATTCTTTTAATAATGCTGAGATTGATGACATATCCTCACAAAAATTCATAAAAAAAATAGGTAATTTTACATCTACAGAATATAAGGTTGATGCACACATGGGCATCAATGGACAATCTATACTCAGTTCAGAATTATTTTTTGAAAGTGTACCAGATGAGTTTGTTGATGTGTCATTAAAAGATTGGAAATATGATGAAGGTAGTAGGGAAGTGCCAATTATTCTTCCTCGTACATATATCAATATGTACAATTTCGGATTTGCCCAATCGCGTTCACTTCCTAAAATAAGCGATGGACTTATTGGAATGATTGATTTCCGTATCTACATTCATGGAAATGGCCACCAAGATGAATATAAAGGTAATGTAATAGGTTTTTCAAATCGTCTAAACACGATACTGGTTCCACAAAAGTTTATGGATTGGAGTAATAAGTATTATTCTCCTGCGGAAAAGTCAAATCCAACCCGCTTAATCATTGAAGTATCCAATCCTGCAGATGAAAATATAACTAAATATCTTGATGATAAAGGATATGAAGTTGACAGCGATAAACTTCAAAGTGAAAAAACGACATATTTTCTAAGAATGATTGTAATGATTGTAATGGCTATTGGTATTGTGATAAGCATATTGAGTTTCTATATTCTGATGTTAAGTATTTATTTGTTAGTACAAAAAAATACTTCTAAACTAGAAAATTTATTACTCATCGGATATAGTCCCATACGTGTCGCGATGCCTTATGAATTACTTACCTTAGGCTTAAATGCAATAGTACTTATTGTTGCACTGTTAATGATTTCATTTATCCGCAATTATTATATGGGTGTAATTGAGATATTATTTCCGCAAATCGATGAAGGAAATATATTACCTTCTGTGATATTAGGATTTATTTTATTTACATTTGTTTCTATAATGAATTTCATCGCAATTTATAGAAAGGTAATACGAATATGGTGGCGTAAAGATTCTTAAGACATAAAACAATAGGCCTTACTCAAATTGGCACTATAAAATATTTTGTGTAAATGTAAAATACAGGATTCAAAATAGAGTTCTGTATTTTTTATTTTATATATTTACACCCAAAGAATAAGATTATGCGAGATACTGTGATACTGTCTCAAAAAGTGTGTCTGATAAGCAGTAAAAAAGGGCCGCCCCTTGCGTGTCAGCCCTG
>NZ_HF986802.1:0-14472 GCF_000431195.1 Prevotella sp. CAG:255
GTCGCTCAGCCCAAGGTCTGACTTCACGTAGTTGGAGGCGATGCCGACAAGGTCGACAAAGCCCATGGCAAAGAAGCAGAACATCACAGGGATGAGATATATGGTCTTGGTTGGTTTCATAAGTTATTTGTTTAAAGGATATACAACGAGCGAGGCCGACTTCTTCTTGCCGTCGCACTTAACTGATATGCTGTTGTATGGCTCTGACGGGAACACGAGGTTGGTCATAACCGAGCGTCCGCCGTTGGCAAAGGCCTCAACGCTGCAGTTGTCTACATAAAGGCGCAGTTCGTTGAGCTTAGATCCTACAACGGGGGCCACAGACACGGCAGGGAACTGGTCGCTGAACGAAACGTTTCCGCTCTTGCGGCGGTCGAAGCTCAGTGTGCCTTTGACTGCATCATACATCATGCTTACGTTCTCGCCCTTTGTGTTAGAGAGCACAAGCTCAACGTTGCCGGCATTGTCATTGCCCAGAGTGAGCACCACCTCATAGGTGCCGCGCGGCTTGCTGAACATCTTGCTTATGGTCTTCGAGCCTGAAATATTCTTCTTCACGGCAGCCTTTCCTCTCATTTTCTCGTTCTCTACAGAAGGCTTCGAGGCCAGATATTCTGTCGTTCCGTCTGTATAGAGATACAGGTCGCGCGCAATGGTGTTGGCACTTCTATACTGCTGTGTTGGCGCCTGGTTGGCATACTGCCAGTTGCTCATCCAGCCTATCATTATGCGGCGTCCGTCGGGAGCGTTGTCAAAAGTTACTCCGGCATAGTTGTCCTTGCCATAGTCGGCCCATTTTGTAACATCGGGCTTTGTGTCACAGGTAAACTTGTGGCCGTCGAATGTTCCGGTGAAATACTGTGTGGCGCTGCCGCCTGCAGGTCCGCCGGGGTTTATGTTGCACACAAGCACCCACTTGCTGTAGTTCTTGCCTTCAACCGGCAGTTCAAAGAGGTCGGGGCACTCCCACACGCCCTCATGGCATCCGTAGTCCTTGCCGAAGCTGCTCTCATAGGTCCAGTCTTTCAGGTTGGCCGAAGAGTATATGCGCATCTCCTGCCCTGCTGCCAGAATCAGAATCCAGCGGCCGCTCTTTTCGTGACGGAACACGTGCGGGTCGCGGAAGTCTGGCACGTCGGCAGTCAGAATTGGGTTGCCGTCATATTTGGTAAATGTCTTTCCGTTGTCAGTGCTGTAGGCCATGCTCTGCGTCTGGTTCTCGCCTGCCGTGGTGTAAAATGCCACTACGGCTCCGGCACCAAACCCGGCGGTATTGTCCTTGTCAACCACGCAGCTGCCGCTGAAGATTGTGCCAAGGCCGTCGGGTTCAATGGCCAAGCCTTCGTCGGTCCAGTTTACGAGGTCACGGCTTGAGGAGTGTCCCCAGGTCATGTTCTCCCATTGTGAACCGTACGGATTGTATTGATAATAAAGATTGTATACGCCGTCTTTATAGAACATTCCGTTAGGGTCGTTCATCCAGCCGTATGCAGGCGTGTGATGATATGCAGGACGGAACTTCTCGCGGTTGGCAGTGTCAAAGGTGTCGGCATAAGAAATGTTTTTCCAGCAGGCATAATCCTTCATTGCCGTAGGCTTGCCGTCAACTCCGTTTACATGGAAGTCGAACAACACCTTCTTGCCGTCAAGCTTCGAGATGTCCAGCGGAACGTAATAGTCTATATTGTCTGTGGCAAGCTTTACGTTCAATGTCTTTACAACATTATTGTCAACAATCACTTTGACATTGGCTATTTCTGATGACTCCTGCACAGGCAGCAGCACGTAGCGGCTATTGCCCTCAGCGCGCATAATACAATGCGACTTGCTCAGGAAAGACACATTACAATTCTGTGCAGCCACCTGAAAAGAGACTGTTCCAAGAAGTAATGCTACAAGTATGTTTCTTATTTTCATGATTATATTCTTTATATATCCTAAAAATTTTTCTCTATTCAAGACGGAACGGTTAATATTTTGCAGGTTCTGATCAGAGCTGTTATTTGTTCAAAATACGTTTCAGCACTTAACAAGGCACACTCTTCTGTTATGCTGTATCCTTTATGAATCTGCAATGTCGTCAGCATTCCTGCACGCTGCACCTACATCTCCCCAGCATTCCCCACCCCTCCCCCTACACGACCGCCGTCATTATAATTTTACCAATGTATACAATATTGGCAATATCCTTTTAAAAACAATCTTATTACCTTTAAAAGATACATCCGCACGAAATCTTATGCAAAATACACCGCACATCCGCCGGATGTATCTTCATCAACTTAAAATACCTATCATCTTCTATTCCATGAATGCAACCGGCAATTATCCTTTAATCATAATTCTGATTCTGAGTGTATAATCCAGGTATGTAGAACAACTGATTATAAGGTATCGGGAAGAACTCGTTCTTGCCTGCCGTAAAGTGAGCATCACGGTAATACTGTCCGTAATGCTGTTCCCTGGCACTTGTAACATTGCCGTTTTCATCGTATGATACTGGCGCGCCTTCCATCACGTTGCCGTTGTGGTCGAAGAAGCTGTATGTAGAGTTCTGCTCGCTTGCGAAGTAAGCGTTAAGTGTCTGAGAAGCAACACCCCAACGGCGCAGGTCGAAGAAGCGTCCGTTCTCCATAGCCATCTCAAGACGGCGCTCCCAGCGCAGGCACTTGCGTGCGTTCTCCTTGTTGTCGAAATACGGAGAAACAGGATATTCTGCTATCTGGCACTGGTCGGCAGCATATTCAATGTGCTTGTTCACAGAGTTGGCAGCACGGCGTCTGATATCGTTGATGATGACGCGGGCCTCAGACAGACGGCCAAGTTCGATGAGTGCTTCAGCACGCATAAGCATGACATCTGTATAACGTATTACATAGTCGTTTGTTGCAAAAGCCTGCCATGAATCATTGAATGTTTCACCCTTAGAACGCTGCGGAACTTCCTTAAGCGATGTATAATAGCCATAGTCGGTAGCGTCGCGAGAGTTAGCCATAGTCTGCGTATATTCCTTCTCGTATTTGTATGGGAAAGATGGCATTCCTACAGTATGGAACAATCTCGGATCCCACTTCTGTGCAGTAGGCTGTCCGTTGATAGGATAGTCAACACTGTCGTTGTAATTGTCAAACATTGGCAGACCGTCCTTTGTCTTGAAGGCATTTACGAGGTTCTGAGAAGGCTTGTGGAAATCCCATCCGCAAGACCACATACCCCAGCAGCCGTTAAGCATTACCGACCAGTTGGCACGGCCGTAAGTAGTATGGTCATCCTCATAGTCAGAACACTGTACTGCAAACACAGACTCTTTACTGTTCTTATATTCGGGAAGGAAAATGTCGCCATAATCCTCGAGATAACCATAATCAGAGTTGACAACTTCGTCGGTGTATATCACAACGCTGTCCATATAGTTTGTGTTGATGTGGTCAACACCTGTACCTGCTTCATATCCGTTACCCCATGCCAGGTTAAGATAGCATTTTGCAAGGTATGCTGCGGCTGCCACCTTGTTGGCACGGCCGTCCTGTCCCGGCTCTTTTACCGGCAAAACATCGTAAGCAACCTTAAAGTCGCTGATAATCTTGCCGAAGAGTTCTTCATAAGTGTACTGGTCATTTCTTACAGACTCCTGTGTTCCGTCGTCTTCTACCCTCTCATCAATCCAAGGTATTTTACGGAATACGGTGAGCAGCTTATAGTAGAAATGTCCACGGAGGAATTTAACCTCAGCCACACGCTGGCGTGTAGTCTCGGCTCCGAGCTTGCTCTCGCCGTTACGTTCAAGTGACAGCAATGCACGGTTGCAGCGAGACACGGCACAATAAAGACGATACCACAGCTCGTCCATCTCACCCGGAGTGGTAGAAGTCAGTGTTGTCCATATATCCATGGCATGATATCCTGTATCATTAGGTCCGCTTCCGCCCTTAAGACAGTCGTCAGACGTTATGTCTCCATAAGGAAAGAGATTAAACGGATATGAGAACCAGCAGTCGCCGAGCATGGCGTAAGCAGAGGTAACCATTCCTTCAGGATCAGAGAAGGCCTTATCCTCGTCTACCACAGCAGTAGGAGTATAGTCAAGAAAATCGTCACAGCTTGTCAGCGTAAGGCCCAGGACGCATGCTGCTAATATGCTATATATCTTTTTCATTTTGATAAATCGTTAAAATGTTAGAAACTTAATTGTAATCCGAATGAGAGTGATGTTGACAACGGATAGTTCCAGTCCGGGTTCTCCGGATCAGGACATGTAAGGCTTGAACTCTTTATTGTAAGCAGGTTCTGGCCTGAAAGATAAACGCGTGCACTTGTCATCTTAAGCTTTGAAATAAGACTTGAAGGGAATGTGTATCCCACCTGCAGCGTACGCAGTTTCAGATAAGATCCGTTCTCAACGAAATAGCTTGATGCGCGGCCTTCGTCGGCTGTATTGGTCGTTGACAGCCTCGGGATGGTTGAGCCGGTATTGTTGGTGTTCCATGCGTTGAGCAGTCGGTTACCCTTGTTAGATCCTGCGTCAGTAACAGCCCAAAAGTCTGTCTGGAATTTCTGGTTGTTATAAACATCCTTGTCGTAAACGCCCTGCCAGAACATGCTCAGGTCGAAACCTTTATATGTAAGGCCTATGTTGATGCCATAAGAGAACTTAGGAACGGGATTGTAGATCCAATCCTGGTCATCAGAGTTGATAACACCATTCTTGTCGAGGTCTGCGTATTTAAGTCCGCCTACACGCGCATTGGCCTGACCGGATGCATTAACTTCCTCTTGTGTCTGATAAAGTCCCTCAACAACGTATCCTACTATTGAACCATAAGGCTGTCCTGACTCTACGAGATTCTCCTTAGACGTATGAGCATAAGAGCCTGTTGCTGTTTCGGGCAGAGATGTAACCTTGTTGCGGAAGAAGTCGGCGTTGGCATTGATGTCGAGTCCAAGTCCGCATGGCAGTGTCTTGCGGTATCCGAGCATAAACTCCATACCCCAGTTGCGCAGCGAAGGACCATTCATCCATGTTGCACCACCCTCGCCCTTTGTACCGATATATGCCGGATTGATAAGCATGTCGTCGACATCCTTGATATACCAGTCGATAGAACCATAGAGCATGTTGTGGAACAGCGTAAAGTCTGTACCTATATTATATTGTGTGGCCGACTCCCACTTCAGGTTTGCATTAGGCAGCTGTGTGGCACGGTATCCAGAAGGGAATGTGCCCGAGCCCTGAAGGAAAAGGTCATAGGCTGTAGAGGTTATACGGTCTAATCCATAATCAGCGACATACAGTCCGAATTGTGCGTTGTTGTCTATAGCCTGGTTACCGGTCTTACCCCATGACAAACGTATTTTCCAGTCGTCTAACCAGTCTTTTTCAAGCAGTTTGGATACACGGAAGCCTAATGTGGCTGCGGGGAATGTACCCCAGCGGTTGCCCTTGCCGAAACGTGAAGAACCGTCGCGGCGCATCGTGAACGAAGCCAAGATAAGATCATCATAATTATAGTCAACCTTACCGAAGAAAGAAGCGAGCCTGTATCCTACCATTGCGCCGGCAACGCGGGCTGTGCCTGTTGCAGCGTTAGGCCACATATAGTCAGGATCTTCGAGTGCATAGCCTTCATTGTAGCCAGACCAGTCGATAGAGTTCTGCTTTGACAACTCTACACCCAGCAGAACAGAGAAATCATGCTTGTCGGCAAGCGTAAAGTTGTAAGTGGCTGTGTTAGACCATGTCCAGTTCATATCATTCTTGTTAGAGAGCGTTGTGCTTGCAACGTTGTTGTTGACGATATCTGAATGGAATGTATGATTCATCGACTGTATAAAAGATGTATAGAAGTCGATACCGAAACTTGAACGGAGCACAAGGCCTTCAATCGGCTTCAGCTCTACGTATGCATTACCGAACAGACGCCAGTAGTCAAGATGGTTATCACGGTTCTGATACATCTCGCGGAGCGGGTTCTGACGGTCGGACATGCTTCCTACAGGACCACCGAATGTTGTTCCGTCAGTCTCATATACCGGCACGATAGGAGCCATTTTCAAGGCATTCTCCATTGGCGCACAGTCAACTTGTCTCGACCATGTTATGGTGAAGTTTTCGCCTACTGTCAGATTCTTGTTAATGTTGTAAGAAGAATTCATTCTGGCAGAAATATTCTCAAACGAAGTATACTTCAATATACCCTCGTTCTTTTTGTATCCTAAAGAGAATAATGCCGAATATTTGTCTGTTGCGTTAGATATAGACAGGTCGTAGTTCTGAGAGAAGCCTGTACGCGAAATCTCGTCAAGCCAGTCTGTATCTGAATATTTCATTGTTTTTGCGCTGTTGATAAATCCGTCATAACGGCCGTTTACAGTATAATTCTCATACTGTTCTGTTGCCGGATTCCATACCGTGATAGGGGTTCCGTTGGCGGCGTTGAGATTAAGTCCGTAGTTGGCTGCATATGTAACAGGGTCTATTCCGTCGTTCAGGGCTGCCTGAGCCATTGCAGTGGCATATTCGGCAGAGTTACACAGGTTCATCAATGACTGTGATGTGTAGAACGAAGCCGTAAGATTTGCAGAGAAGTCAACCTTCATCTTGCCGCCTTTCTTACCCTGCTTTGTCGTGATAATGATGACGCCGTTAGACGCGCGCGAACCATAGATAGAAGCCGAAGCCGCATCCTTAAGCACCTGCATGCTCTCAATGTCGTTAGTGTTAAGAGAGTTGAGAGACATTGTTGTTGGCACACCGTCGATTACGAAAAGCGGGTCTTGTGAAGAGTTGAACGAACCGATACCACGTATTCTTACTGTTCCTGTTCCTATTGGCGAACCGTTGCCTGTAACAGTCATACCCGGAACACGGCCCTGCAATGCACGCATCGGGTCGGCATCCGGACTTGTCTTCAGGTCGTCTGTCGAAACTACAGACACAGATCCTGTAAGGTCGGCTTTACGCTGAGTGGTATAACCTGTTACAACAAGTTCGTCCATAATGTTTCCGGCTTCCTCGAGCTTTACAACCATGTTCTGACGCGCCGGAAGCGTCACTGTGTTGTAACCTACATAAGAAATTCTGATCTTGGCGCCTTCCTTCACCTTTAATTTAAAGTTTCCGTCTATGTCGGTTACAGCACCGTTTGTCGTACCTTCTTCAAGCACACTGGCTCCAATAACCGTCTCACCTTGATCGTCTTTCACCGTACCGCTGACTTCCATCGTTGTCTGAGCCGTGGCATACAAGCCGAAACTCATTAAGACGAAGAACAGCACAATACGCTTTACGCTTGATAGCATTAGTTTAATGTTCTTCATATTTTTACTGCGTTTTTATGGTTTAATAAATTGTTTATCGTGACTTTTGTCGCTAGCAAAATTATTTAGATTATGAAATTTCTGTTAACAATTTTATACCAATGAATTAAAAATTTCGTTCATGTAACAAAATTTACATACTTTGTACGATTTCTGTGGCCTATTTTGCCCGTTTCATGGCCAATAAAGCCTAAAAGGGCTACAAACTTATTAACATTTTCTTTATATTCCTTGATGCGGCAACAGAGATATGCCGTGGCTGGACACGGCGGCAGGGCAGGAATGAGCAGACAGGACGAACAATAATGCAGACGAATCCCGAAGATAAATATGAGGTTAAGAAGTTTTGTTTTGTCTGGTTGGCACCGGGAATGAAAAGAGAGTGTGTCAAAACTAAAATGGGCACTCTACAAAGTTACAGATTATAACCATAGCACTAAAAAGGGTCGTATAAAACTCTGTATTGAGTAATTATACGACCCTTTATTTAGCTTTTTGGAGATGCTCAAGTTTCAAATTATCAGCTCATATTTTTTAAGAATGGAGTTTTGACACACACCACGCAATAATTATTTTTTACTGATATTTATCTGACAAGCCGACTACACGCCGCGACCCTCGTTGGGCAGATGGCCGAAATAGTCTTTAAAACACTTGGTGAAGTAAGACGGCGACGAGAAGCCTACGTCGTAGGATATCTCCGACACGGTCTTCGATGTGGTGCGCAGCAGCTGCTCGGCAGCCTTCAGGCGCGTTATGCGTATTATCTCAACGGGCGACGAACCAGTGAGCTGCTTCACCTTACGGTAGAGCTGCACGCGACTAAGGCCGAGTTCGGCGGCAAGAGTCTCCACATTGAGCTCTGAGTCAGACAGATGCTCCTTCAGGCGATGCCTGAAGTCGGCCACAAAGCGTGTATCGGGATCGTCGGCAGCCTTGTCCTCCTCTACCTCGGCACCCGAATAGATATTTTTCAGTTTCATGCGCTCATTGAGCAGATTGCGCACGCGCGACAGCAGCACGTTGCTGCTGAAGGGCTTGGTTATGTAGGCGTCGGCGCCGCAGTCGTAGCCCTCGGCGCGCTGGTCGTCGAAGGTGCGGGCAGTGAGCAGTATGACGGGCACATGGCTCGTGGCCGTCTCCGCCTTAAGCCGGCGGCACATCTCAAGACCATCCATCACGGGCATCATCACGTCGCAGATAACCAGGTCGGGCACATACTTGACGCACAAGGCGAGGCCCTCGCGGCCGTCGGACGCGCACTTGACATCATAGTGGGCCGAGAGCAGGCTGACGATATAGTCTTTAACGTCGCTGTTGTCGTCTACCACCACTATCGACTTGCGCTCGCCGTCGTCCTGTGCCGTCATCATCTCCACGCCGCCGCTCATAGGTATGTCTGCCGGAACGCTGTCGCCTGTCTCCAAAGCTGCTGCATCAGGCTGCTCCACTATGGTTTCTCCGGGCTGCGTCAGCGGCAGACTCACCGTAAACGTTGCCCCGTCGTCGGCGTTGGCCTCTGCCGTAACCTGTCCGTGATGAAGGTCGACAAAAGCCTTTACTATGGCAAGCCCGATGCCCGTGCCTCCGCGGTTTTCGGCTGATGCCTGGAAGAAGCGGTCGAACACGTGGTTAATCTTGTCGCGCGGTATGCCTATGCCCGTATCGCTTACGGTCAGGCGTGCCATGCCGCCGTCGGCAGCAAGACTTATTCTCACTCTGCCGCCCTTGCGGTTGTATTTTATGGCGTTGCTGATAAGGTTATAGCATATACGCTCCATCTTATACAGGTCGGCCTCTATGTTTATGTCGTGGGCGCAGTCAACGCTCAGCTCCACGTCCCTGCTGTCGGCCAGCGGCGCAAAGTTGGCCACCCACTGCCCTACGCTGTCCGACAGGTTGAAGCGGCTCACGGTGAGCTGCATCTTGCCGTTCTGAATCTTGCGAAGGTCGAGAATCTCGCCAACAAGTCTGAGCATGACATCGACATTCTTTCTTACCAGGCAGAGCATGGAGCGCTGCTGCGTGGTCAGGTTGTCGGCCTCGAGCATGCGCCTGACAGGGTCGGCAATGAGAGTGAGCGGTGTGCGGAACTCATGGCTTATGTTGGTGAAGAACACCAGCTTGGCGTTGGCAGCATCCTCGCGCATGCGCCGCTTTACGACGATGGTGCGGTAGAAGGCTACAAACGAGAGCACCAGCAGCACAAGGATGATGATGAACATCATGAGGTAGACCTTCTGATGGCTGTACTGCGTGAGATACATGTTCACGCGGTCGTGCATCATGTTGAGCTTGTCGTTTAGCTTGTTCATCTCTTCGGCCTGCATCAGCAGCACCTCGGCGTTGTCTTTGGTTACGAGGGCTGTCTTCATCAGGTTCTCGCGCTGGTAGGGATGCTTCTCAAGAATGCTCATGGCCAGCTGCATTACCATGTCGCCGCGCGTGGGATAGATATATGATGCGTCGAGCACGCCGTCGCGCACAAGCTCGATGCCTCCGCCCTTGCCCGGCAGGGCGTCGATGCCGATAAACTTTATGCGGCCTGCCAGTCCGCGTGCCTGGGCTGCCTGACGCGCTCCGAGGGCCATGCGGTCGTTGTGTGCAAACACGTAGTCGATGTTGCCGCCCACGCTGTCGAGCATGGCCTCCATGGCCTTGCGCCCGCTCTGCTGCATCCATGTGCCGCTGCTCACTGCCACCAGCTCTATGCCCGGATAGTGCTTCAGGGCGTCGGCAAAGCCCTGATGGCGCTCTATGGCCGGCGACGAGCCTTTAAGGCCCGTAATCTCCAAGACACGCCCCTTGCCGCCAAGGCGCGACGCGATATACTCGCCCATGGTGCGCCCCATCTTTACGTTGTCGGCGCCGATAAATGCCGTGTATTTGTCTGAACCGGTCTTGCGGTCGAAAAGTATTACGGGTATGCCTTTGTTGTATGCGTTCTCGATGGCCGGCGTAACGGTGTTCATCTGGTTTGGGGCGACAATAAGGATGTCGACGCCATCGTTTACAAAGCCGTTTATCTGCTCAGTCTGCCTTACGTTGTCGTCGTTGGCCGAGGCCACCCTCAACGTGACGTTGTCGTAAAGATAAGTGCCGGCAAGCATCTCGGTGTTGAGCTTTTCGCGCCAGATGTCCTCGCTGCACTGCGACATGGCTATAACATACTCCTTACGGTCGGAACAGGCCGTCATGAGCGTTAACATCAATAAAGACAAAACGTAAGCAATATTTTTCATAGTCTGACCTCTGTTGGTTAATGCCTCACATAAGAGGCTATCCTGCATTGGATAAAAAACTTTTTTGAAAGAAAGAGCAGCGGCACGCATGCCTTAGGAAACGGGCGGCCAACATGCCGCTGCTCTTTATATATTATATAAGATGTGTAAACAGAAGCATCATACGTATGCCCTGCTGAAGCTGCGGGCCGGCATAACGCAGCCAAAGAATTTGGCAGGCACGACTGACATACACATCACAGGTTTCAGTAACATGACATCAACATTATTTGTCGAGTCTCCATACGCAGCCGTCCTTGGTGTCTTTCACCTCGAATCCGGCAGCAGCCAGCTCGTCGCGTATGCGGTCGCTTGTGGCCCAGTCTTTCTCAGCCTTTGCCTTTGCTCTGAGGCTCAGCACCATGTCTACCACCTTGCCGTAGGCTTCCTCGCGTGCGTCAGACGAGTTGCCCTTCTCTTCCTTCAGTCCGAGCAGATCTATCGCAAAGAGGCGCATCGTGTCGGCAAGCTCCTTCAGGCAGTCGGCACAGATAGTGGCCTTGTGGTCGAGCAGCTTGTTGACCACTCCGCAGGCCTCAAACAGATAGCTGATAACCTGAGGTGTGGCAAGGTCGTCGTTCATGGCGTCGTAGCACTTCTGGCGCAGGTTCTTCACAAACTCCTCGGTCTGCGCGTCGCACTTGTCTGACACGGGCACGCGGTCTAAGTCGGCGATGCCTGACATCAGTCGGGCCAGTCCCTTCTCGCTTGCCAGCAGGGCTTCGTTAGAGAAGTCTACCGTGCCGCGGTAGTGGGCAGAGAGGATGAAGAAGCGTATCGTCATGGGCGAATAAGCCTTGTCGAGGCTCGGATGGTTGCCCGTGAAGAACTGCTCGAGCGTGATGAAGTTGCCGAGGCTCTTGCCCATCTTCTGTCCGTTGATGGTTATCATGTTGTTATGCATCCAGTATTTCACCATCTGGTCGCCCTGGCTTGCCACGGCCTGCGCAATCTCGCACTCATGATGCGGGAACACGAGGTCCATGCCTCCGCCGTGTATGTCGAAGTGGTTGCCGAGATACTTGCGTCCCATGGCCGTACACTCGCAGTGCCATCCGGGGAAACCGTCGCTCCAGGGGCTCGGCCAGCGCATGATGTGCTCGGGCTGCGCCTTCTTCCACAGGGCGAAGTCGGCCTGGTTGCGCTTCTCGCCCACACCGTCGAGCTGGCGGCTGGCGTTGATAACGTCGTCGAGGTTGCGTCCCGACAGTATGCCGTAGTGGTATTTCTCGTTATATTTTGCGATGTCGAAATAGATGCTGCCGTTGCTCTCATAGGCAAAGCCGTTGTCTATAATCTGCTTCACCAGCTCCTCCTGCTCTATGATGTGTCCCGTGGCGTGAGGCTCAATGCTTGGCGGCAGCACGTTGAGCGCCTTCATGGCGTCGTGATAGCGGTTGGTGTAGTGCTGTGCTATCTCCATAGGCTCGAGCTGCTCCAGACGTGCCTTCTTTGCTATCTTGTCGTCGCCATCGTCGGCATCGTGCTCCAGATGGCCCACGTCGGTGATGTTTCTGACGTAGCGCACCTTATAGCCCTGATGCTTGAGGTAGCGGAACAGGATGTCGAAGGTTATCGCCGGGCGTGCATGGCCCAGATGCGGATCGCCATACACTGTAGGGCCGCACACATACATGCCCACATTGGGGCTGTGGATAGGCACAAAGAGCTCCTTACGGCGGCTCAGAGTGTTATATATAAAAAACTTTTGTTCCATATTTTATTGTTTAAAATTAAACATGTCATTAACAGAATGATAACGCACCCCGACAACAAAGCCACCAAGATACGTTTGAGCGTTATGCCGAGATGCAGCTTATATTATGCAAAGATAACGCAAATCATTGGTTTAACAAAATCAATGCAATGTTTTTTTGAAAATATGTCAAAAGTGAACATCAGAAGCCACGCCTCTCATTTATATGCCACGGATAAAAATATTCGCTGAATAAGATTTCACATCCCGGCTATTTATACTTGAATCACATTAAAGCCCCAATCTGTTATTAAGATTCGGTCGGGATTTTTGTTTTATATTGAGCAGATTTTCGTTAAATTTTTCACAAGCACTCTTATGACTGGCTACGCCGAAGTTAAAGGAGTTCAAGCAGTTAGAGTCAAATGCCAACGTAGTGCTTGCGACAAGAAGCAACAAAACTTTTGAAGCCTCCAAGTAGTACAATGTAGGGACGCCCTCAGGTGCGTCCACATATCATCAAACATTCCATTTTATCGTAAACCATTGTAATACAATGATTATCGGGAAATGCTGTTTAATTAGCCTGCGCTGAACTTGGTTTGCGCTTAGCGCCTTGCGCCAATAGAAATAAAAAGACGGGCTGAAAACTGGAATGCACAAAATTGATAAAGCTACGTGCAATCTAATGACTGATTTGGGGTAACAGACAGGCTGCAACAGCGCCTGCCTCCATTAGCTGCAAAAAATCATAAGGAGAAAGCACGATTATGCTTAAAGGACGCTCAGAGAGAAAGGCGGGAAAAGAAAAACTGTAATCAAAATCAGGCGTATAGGTTTCAAATCATTAACCTATCGTTTACGCATCGTAACTCGGCCACTTTTCACCCAAAAGTGGCATGTTTTTGAAGCCCAAACCAGCCTTTTGATTTTCATGTTTTAGCAAGTGGCTTGTTGAGACGATGCAGAGAGGCATCAGCAGGCATGTATCACAGCCTGCCACATGGCGAAAGAGACGCTGCGCACCATAAGAGATGACAAAAGGACGTGCCGCCCAAATTCCCATGAAAGGAACCGGACGGCACGGAAAATATCAACTTAGCCCTTAAACGAAGTTAAAGGCAGAAAGCAGGAACATCAAAACTAGCATTTCGGGTGGATGTCGAGCTTAACAGGGCGAACCATGTTCTTGGCATCAAGGATGGTGTCGAGATCTTCCTGAGTAAGTATTCCTTCCTCAAGCACAAGCTCAACAACGCCGCGGCCTGTCTCCATGGCCTTCTTGGCAATCTCTGTAGAATGCTCGTAACCGATGTAGGGGTTGAGGGCTGTAACGATGCCGATGCTGCGGTTAACCTCGCGGCGGCAGTTATCCTCGTTGGCAGTAATGCCGTCAACACAGAGCGTGCGCAGTGTGTCGCATGCGTTGGCCATAAGGTCTACTGACTCGAAGCAGCACTGAGCCATGACAGGCTCCATGGCGTTAAGCTCCATCTGGGCAGCCTCGCCGGCCATGGTGACACAAAGCTCGTTGCCGATAATCTTGAACGCAACCTGGCTTACAACCTCAGGAATAACGGGATTTACCTTTCCGGGCATTATTGACGAACCGGGCTGACGTGCCGGGAGATTGATTTCTCCTAAACCGCAGCGCGGACCGCTGGCCAGCAGGCGAAGGTCGTTGCTTATCTTGCTCATCTTAACGGCGATGCGCTTCAGCTCTGACATATAGCCTATCATGCAAGATGTGTCTGAGGTTACGCCCACAAGGTCTTTTGCGAGAGTGATGTCCCATCCGGTAATCTCAGCCAAAGCCTTAACACACTTCTCTGCGTAGCCCGGCTCAGAGCAGATGCCCGTACCTATGGCAGTTGCGCCCATGTTGACCTCAAGGAAGTCGGCTGCAGCCTGGTCGAGATGCAGCAGCTCTGCCTCGAGTATGCTTGCAAAGCCTGAGAAGGTCTGTCCGAGAGTCATCGGCACAGCGTCCTCGAGCTGTGTGCGTCCCATCTTTACGATGTGTGCAAACTCTTCCGACTTCTTGCGGAATGCCGCGATAAGCTCTTTGATATGTGGAACAAGGGCAAGATGGCTGGCATACATGCCCATGTGGATAGCCGTAGGATATGCGTCGTTGGTAGACTGTGAGCGGTTAACGTGGTCGTGAGAAGAGCAGTG
>NZ_HF986802.1:14480-108886 GCF_000431195.1 Prevotella sp. CAG:255
TTCACGTGGTCGTGAGAAGAGCAGTGCTCATAGTCGCCCGGCTTGAAGCCCATGTGCTTCAGCGCAATGTTGGCGATAACCTCGTTGGCGTTCATATTGGTGCTGGTGCCTGCTCCGCCCTGAATCATGTCCACGGGGAACTGGTCGTGATATTTGCCGGCCAATATGTCCTGACAAGCAGCCTTGATACCCTCATACTGGGCATCGGTAAGCAGCCCGAGCTGATGGTTTGCCTCAGCAGCAGCCCACTTTGTGTATGCCAGACCGTTGATGAACAGAGGATACTGGCTGAGTTTGAACTTACTGATTGAGAAATTCTCAACGCCGCGCAATGTCTGTATGCCATACAATGCGTCTGCCGGAATCTCACGTGCGCCGAGGAGGTCGTGCTCCATACGGATATTCTTTTCTGAATTCATAGTTTTAAGGTTTATATTTCAATTATGTGTTTTTACTATATTATTAAGGTGTTTCGGCATTATGTTCTGCCTCCTTCCTTTCAGTGTCAAAGATAGTGCTAACTTTTCATTGTGCCAAACATTATCAGGTTTTTAACACATCAAACGCACGTATTAGCGTAAAACAGACTAAAAAGCAGTACATATATCTTACAAATAGTCAACAAACGGCAAGCTTGGCACCGTCATCTACTCACCGGCAGTCATCTGTCCTATCCCCGTTCTTTCCGGTATGTCCTCACAACTGGCATAAAAAAATAATGGGAGCATCCTCACGGACACTCCCATTCTCTCCTGCAACTTGACCTGTCGGTCAAAATATAAAAAACTTACCTAACTCTTATTTTCGTCACCTGCGAGCCGCTCTCTGTCTCTGTGCGCACGACAACCATGCCGCTGTCGACACCATTGAGAGTGCAGGTGAAGTTGCCGCTGGGCGATACTTTCTTCAGAAGTGCACCGCCTGCCGACCATACGCTCACTGAACGCAGAGCCGTATCTGACGTAACGACAACCTGGCGCGGAACGATAGAGCTTACGCTGACGTTGCCCTCTGCGCCCGTTTCGGTTATGCCCGTTGTGCCCGAGCCGTGACCTATCAGGAAGTAGCGGCCGTATGACGGACCGTTCACCGTGAGCTGATAGCCTTCGTAGAGCGGTGTCTCGCTCTGCAGCTCGGCGTCATAGATAGCGGCATCCTTAACAGCTGCAACGCCGCTGAATGTAAGGGTTACCACTGAGCCGTCGGCTGCCGTAACGCCTAACGGTATGCGCTGTGCATCCTTCAGCTGGTTGACGCTCACTGCCGTGTTGCCGGCCGCGGTGTAAACCTTAGGAGCGTTGTCGGCATTGCCTGTCAGTCCGCTAATCATCTGTGCATCCTCCATGCCGAAGCCGTTGCTTGCCGAAACGGCATAGCGCACAGCCGCGCTGCTTGAGCCTTCAGCGTCTTCTGCCTTTATTTTGAGAGAAACGGTCTGTGAGCCTTCACCTGTTGAAGTTGTTTCAAACTTCTGCATGGCAGAAGTGAATTTAACTATAAAATTGCCCTTTTCATCAGGTGTTGCTGTTTCAGCTATTTGAACATAGAACACCGCATATGGTGCAATAAGAGATGTGCCCTCTGACCATTTTTCACTACTTTCATCATAAGTTACAGCCGCTGTTGTCAAATCAGAGTTAATCCAATATTTCTGTGCCAGCACGTCGCTGTTGGCAGCAACAAAAGCCTGGACATCGAGCGGAGCCATAAACGGGTTACCTACCATCAGATACTTGCCGTCGACAGACGGAGTAAGAGTTGCCGAAACATCAGCTTTTGGATTGTATTTTAAAGGATCGCTTCTATCCAACAAGCCTGTTACAAGCAACTTGCCTGCTGTAGTACGGTCAACTGTTTTATCATCAGCAGTACTTACTATATATTTTGTATCAGCCTTCGGGAAGCGGAACAGCAATTTTTCTGTAGAATATGGCTGTTGTCCCTGATTCAAGATTCCTTTAACTGAGAATCCGCCACCTGCAACATAAGGCACGCTTGCGTCGTTGTATGCAGAACTCCATTCTGTATCAAACGAAACAAGAGTTTTGTCACTGCCATTTTCAACGATATTTGCTCCTGTACTCCAGCTGCGCTGGTAAACGGCAGGTTTCAGACGGTTATAATCGTTATCATTGAACGTTATATCCTTAAAGTACTCCGTCTCTTGTCTTCCTGTTGCAGTAGGAGCATACCAGTCGCCGGCTACAACGCCCTGCAGCGGTGTGCTTACGGCAGTCCATTGTCCCGGAGTAATCTCCACGTCTGTCCATGCCTTGTTATAGAGCAGCTGCTCGGCATGCAGCATCTGTGCGCCCGGCTCAAAGTGAATGTCATTACAAATATTCACACGATAACGCTGAGTGGTGAGTGCGCCGCCTTTTTCATAAGCCATCAGGTCATACTGGATATTCTCTGTAGGCAGTTCCATATAACTTGGACGGCTCGTATTTACCCATCCATTACCGCCATCACCATATCCTGCCATATAAAGCTCAGCCCTGCTCCCTGCTGGCATGATAACATTAGAGAACAGCATCGGCACAAAGCCTTTGTCTGTTGTATTTTCAGCATTATCAGTATATGTGCCGTCTGTATTCTTCAAGTCCTTAGCATCGGCACGCTTCCAGTTGGCATCATTGTTCCAGTTGCTTGTAGCACCGGTTCCATTCCATACAAGATTTTCTGGCACAACCTTCATACCAACCGTAAATCTTCCAAAACAAGCATTTGTGGTATTATTACCATGCTCTTCAAAATGTACAGCAAAGGTATAAGTATATCCTTCTTTAGGTTGGAAACGGAAACCATTTGCCTGCGTAGTCTGCGTATCAAAATATATTTCCATGTAGTCCTCAAAAGAAGACTGATCATCATATTCTTCTGCATACAATGACTTTAATGTACCTATCGGCAACGAATATTCACTAAAATCTGCTGGAAAATAAGTATCATTCTTATATCCAGGATCATCTGTGTCGACAAGATATATTTTGCTATAAGCATCTGGAGATATAGAAGTAATCATGCCAATATAACTTGCACCCGCTGACACTAATTGAGCACCACGCAAATTAACTTTTATCGGCTGACTGACAGAAGTAGACTCAATTTGACTCAAGCCTATACGTAGTCCCGGATTAAAATCATCTGCAGGATACTTTACAGAATTAAAACCTGCATGCAACTGCGGTGCGTCACCTGAAGCATTAAGTTCCAATGGTATATACGACCAACAAACTTTTGACCACATATCATCACTGATACTTCCATCAGGCGATTTAAGTGTAGGTATAGGCTGAATAACCAACTGTAATCCAGACTTCAAAAGAGTTATATCAAGGTTTTCCTTATGCAGGATAAGCCTTGCATGTATACCTTCTTCAACGGTCTTAGTTGTAATATAATAATTGATTATATTTATCATATTCTGCGACAGATTAACCGTTTGTCCGTCAATTGTCTCATGGTCACCTGCCGTCACATCCGTAAGATCTTCTTTGTCTGGATAAATGTCGCGGAATGTAGTAAGTGCGCTTAATAATGTCACATTACCATAATCTGGATTTTCAGCCAAGAATTCATCTTCCGTACCAAAGAACCAGTCGAAATAAACACCTTTATCTATTATAATATAAGATTCTGTTCCATCGTCTTCTGATACAGGCACACGCATCTGGGCTGAGAAATTGAATATCTGTCCGGCACAGAAATCTGTTGTCGGGTCAACAACCTCACCATTAACGCGAAGCAATGTCTGCGCTGTAACATGGAAAGGTGTATTTATACCACACGGATCATTTATATCTTCAGCAAAATCCGCAGCTGTAGCCTGGTTACCGTCATTTACCTGAATTAGCATCAGGTAAGAACGGTTCGGAGTCAATGCCGAGTAGAAATCTACAGCCAATGATTTTGTACCGGCTTCATCAGTTGTACGGTAAAAATAATACTTACCCGTTCCATCACCATTATCTCTTGCCAAACGTGGATGTGGCAATAAATCATAATCTGTATTCGAGTCAAAATCTAATTTGAAATAAAGTGTATTATATTTTTGGTTATAATACTCTCCGCCCAAATCCGGATTATTATTACCTACCTCAACAACAGAATATTCTATTGCGCCTTCATAATCTCCACTATGTTGTGTTAAATAATCCTCATACTTTGCCTTGTCGATAAAACAAAAATCTATAGCATCAGTTTGATCAGTTCCTTCTTTTTCACCTAAACGTGAAAGCAGACGATCCCAATCAAGCTTAATACTCATCATAGTTCGTTCACTCGTACATGTAGCTTCCAATTGTTTAACCTCAGCGCTTGGTGTTGCCAAATATACACGGATATCGTCAATATACATATCACCACCTTGTGTTGATTCACTGTTGTTATCAACCTGAAGAACATAAGAGTCATAAAGTGCATCATTCTCTACAATGAAAGAGAAATACATCTGTAACCATTCGTTTGTTCCTGTTCCCGTTCCGGGCATACCTCCTGTCAGATAGTCTGTACGGCGTATCTGACTTGAGGCATGACGATATATCGGCACATACACATCCTGACCTGTAGCTTCATCCTTTTTTACACCCATCACAGAGAAGAGCATGCCGGCATCAGGAGTTGTAGAACTATATCCTGCACTCTTAACCCATGCCGTTACGAACATTTCCGAACCGGAACACAATTTCTGTTCAAATGGCAATCGGGCAATAACTCCGGCACGGTCAGAAGCATCAATAAATATATGATAAGTACTGTTTGGAAGAAGTTTTCCTGCATGATTGAGCGTACCACTAGTCCAATATTTATCTTCTATAAATCCATTCATGATTGAATAATATCCCCACTCAGGGAAATATCCGCTTTGCCCTTTGAAATCAGTACCGTCAGCACCATCGTAGAACGAATAGCTGCTTGAAGTCCAATCCAATGGGAATTGATAGAAATCGGGCTGACCATAAAGTTCAGATACGCTTGGATCGTAATCGAAATCTAGCTTGGTAAGCAACTGATAATTCTCACTCAAATATTTATCAGTACGGAACTGATAATACTTCAAGTTATTGTCCTGAATAGTGCCGTTTTCAATTTGCTCTAATTGTGTCTGTGTCAGCAATCTGGTATCACGCACAAAAGTCAAATTATATTTCGCAATATTATATGTTGTACCGGAAACTGTTTTTGTAACATAAATAGTTGCAGTACTGTTATTTGCATTAACATACTCTGTACCATCCGAATAATTAGGATTTGGATAATTAAACTGAATTATACGTGACGTTCCGTTCAAAGATGTTGTCGCTAACGTTATTCCAGACCCGTTATCAACCAGTTTTACATCTAATACATCATTATCGTCATCTATCGCCGCATCAGGAATTGCATACGACCGGGCGTCCTTTGACAATGCCACAAGTTCTTTCGTATTATTTGAAATACGTGTAAACGGGAATGAGATGTCATATTCCTCCAAATATTTTCCTGTTGTAGTACCTCCTTGATAAGCCGTATTTTTCAGGCGTCCCATACCATTTTGCCATGTAACTGTGGCACCCTCTCCCGTATCGCGGCCATCCACGGCAATAATATAGTAAATTATACGGTGAGTAAGCGTTGGTTCATACGTCAGTCCGTCTGACTGATTTGACGGATAAAATGAAGATGAGCCGGAAGCGTCGCTATAACTCTTAGTAAAGTCTGTATATCCTGACACATCACACCCCACAAGATAATAATTATTGTCAAAGGTCTGAGCTGCCGTTTCGCCAAACCATGCTTTAAACTCTTCATCTGTCGGGACATAAAATTTCATATCCATAACATCAGATGTAGTAAGCGGCTTGCCCACATAACCATTAGCAAAACGGCATGGCGTAGTACCTGCAGGTGTCAAAAGATCCCATACCTCGTCACTACCTGTATTTTGTGTGCGGAAAGTTCCATCAGTACGATAGCTGTACCAACGCTGATAAGATACAACACTAGAGTTTGACAATCTGTCAGGCACAGCCAATGTTACAGATGTTCCTTTATGAACATAGATTGTATCCATATATACATGGCTGGCCTGTATATCGCCCTTCGGGCCGGAATACCATGCAGTTTCATCATTAAACGTATCCATATTCTTTGCGGCTTCAGATATGTTTGAACGCAAGTCAAACCATTTGGCAGCTTTATGATGAATGGTCACGTTTGAATAATCTACAACATCTGAATACAATGTTATTTCGTTCATAGCAAGTGCATAATCTGAACGTCCAGGAACTATCTGCAAACGCAAATAGCGCGTGTTAATCGCATTTTTCAAGCAATAATCATGCTGCTGTACTGTTCTATCACCAGCAAAACTTTCAACGAAATCCCATGTATAACCATTTTTTGACGAATAAACGTGTAACTCATCTTCTCTTTCCTGAGTATTTCCTCCACTAAGAAAATGAAACGCACGTATTGTTCTATATGCATAAAAATCTATATCAACATTTATCGTCCCGGCTCTACTTGAAGCCCACCAAGTACCAGTATTGCCATCAAATGCATAAGATATTCCATTATAATACCCACTTGCATTAGACTCTTTTAATGTCTTGGCTGTAATATCAGCACCATATGTACTGACTTTAGAATTTTCGTCTATCATCAGATACTTATTTCCTTCCACCTGCGCCACTGCATTCTGTGCAAGGAATGTTGCGCAGAAAAGAATGAGAAGTTTATATAAATTATGTATATGTTTCATATCTTATGTCCTCCTTTTTATTTTTTGAACATATTAAGCATTTCATGACGCAGATAGTCGAGACCGAACTCCGGTGTACGCGTTTTGCTCTTAAACGGGAAGTTGGTAATGTCGTCGGTAAGTACCTTTACTGTGTATGTGCGGTTATATGTTGCGCCATTATCCTGCCACGTAACCAAAAGGCTAAGATCAAAAGTCTTGCCGGCAGATGCCGTAACATGGCCCTTAATAGTCTTCACATTAGTAGTTTGGCTTTCAAAGATTATGCCGTCAACACCTTCTGGAATATTCCAATTACATTCAGGATTAGTAACAGTGGTTGTTCCTCCACTATTTTTCACTCCATTTACGGTAAACTCAAACTGGCATCCTTCGGGCACTACTATTTGATATGTATTATCAAAGCCTGTAATCTGAACTTCCACGGGCAGGCTTCCTATCGGGCTTACCCAGCATTGCGCGGCAAGGTCGAGGCCATAGTCGTTGAGCTGCAGCGTAAGCGGGAATATGCTGTTGCGCGGAAGCTCGCCTCTTGCGGTGGTTGCCTCGTATGTAATTCCGTTCATCTCGTCAGTAGTAACGCTGACATTAAATTTATGGTCTGCCGGTGAAGAGTTTACATAAAAGTCAGGAATAACAAGTGTTCCTGTTGTACCTGTACCGTCAGCTTTCAGAGTTCCGTCACCAGGAACAGTTATATTCTTTGTCGTTGTGTATGTCGCTCCTTCCAACGTTTTATCTGAGAAGAGAGTTATCTTGTCGGCATATCCGCCAAACGACAGGGCTGTAACCTTTGTATTGGCCTTGCCTGATATGCTCATTCTTATCTTGCTGACCAGGCGGTCGAGACCGATAGAGATGCTCTTGGTGGCAGTCGTAACCACAACCGTCTGCTTTGCACTCATAGGGATAAACTTTCCCTCAGCAAAGTTAAGCTTTGCAGCTGGATCTTCAAGCACGATATTATCTATATCCACATTCAGAGTTGTGAGTGAAGCACCACTCTGCAATCCTGTAAGACTGCCCCATAAATTATCATAATAAGTATCAATGTTGGCAAAGGCATAAACGGTGTAAGTGCCTTCGGGAAGCGTGAAGGGGTCTGACACCCACGACTTCAGATTGCCCTGCTGCGCTGCGGTGTTACCGGCAAATTCATCATCGGTGTTGGGCAACAGTTTTTTGGTAACAACATTGGTGCCGTCTACAATTAGCACGCAGAGGTTGTGCATATACTCACCATTGGTGCCAACTTCGTCTGCCCTTGTGTTCAGGTCGCCTTCCTCACGTGCCGTAATGCTCAGCTGCAGCGTAGCGGTGCCGTCGCCACCCTGGTCGATGTCGTCGTCGAACGAGCATGAGGCAAGAGGCACGGCGCACAGCCATGGCAGCAGCCATAACATAGCCTTATATATATGTTGTTTCATTTTGTTCATAACGTCAGTGTTTTTTCGTTAAAGTCATTTTATCACATAGGCAGAGTCTCCGGGTCGAGCAGCAGCCAGTCGTTTACGTAAACATCAAGAATGATGTTCTCGTCCTCGCCGGGCACGTAGTTTCCGAGCGAATAGATGCTGTTGACCGTGAGTTTATAGATGTTGTTGCGCACAATGGCATACTCCATTATGCCCTTTGTTTCATCATTGTTGTCATTGCTGTGGCGCACCCACCATGTGTAATAGCATGTGGCGTCTTCGTATGTACGCACTCCGTAAGACTGCAAGGCGTTACGGGTAACAATGCCGTTCTGGTCGAGCACAACTTTATAAGTTCCGTTCAGACTTGCCGAATATCCGCAATTGCTGAGCATATATGCGCTCCATTTAAGACTTTCCTTAACCTGTGCAAGATCTTGTGCTTCGTCCTGCCCCAGCAGGAAAGCCTTATAGCCTGACGGGTCGTTGTCGAGCAGCGATGCCGCAAAAGTCTTTACTGATGCCCAATTGTCGCAGGCATCGATTTTATCGTCAAACTGACTGAAGTCGGCACCATACACGTATGTCATCATGTCTTCCATTGATGCAAATAGGTGAGTGCCGAGGGCGAAGAATGTTGCACCGCCTTGATAATTTGCCACGCCCTGCGGATTAAACTTTGCCTTGAACACCACGCCCGTGCTGTAGTCGCTGCCTGCCGCATCGGCTGCCGTAGTGTTTTCGAGGGTATAGCCTATACGTTGCCATGTTTCGGCTCCGTCAGAGACAGGAGTGCCCGGCTGAACATAACCTGCCCACCAGTTGGGGTCTGAAGAACCGTTCATAAACCATGTTCCGTAAAGATTTCCATTCTTGCTTGCCGTCCACGGGTCGAGCACGTAATTTGTTGCTGCGCCGTTCTCGTCAGCAGTTTCATTGCCGAGATAAGACAGATTGGTGCCGTTAACATCGTCAGCAACGCGCTTTATGATATAGCTGCCTGCAGTAAGATTGTTCACCAGAGCTGCGCCGGTTATCTCAACGGTTGCATTAGGATATGCCGGGTCAGTACAAGGATAAGACGCTTCGGCCTTATAGTCGAGCCTTGCTGCCATGCGCTCTACGTTTACCGTAGCAGTGGCAGGATCATCTTCTGAGTTAGATTCAAGCGTGAGCGTGGCGTCGGCTGCTGATGTCATTACGAAGTCAGAATAGTCAGAGCCTGAGGCTGTCCATGCCGTGGTCTGTATATGATTGCGCACGTCGGCGAGCGTGAGCGACTGGCCTGTCCACCAGTCTGCGCCCGGATTTGCCACCACAAGCACGTTGTATGTTCCGTCGTCGAGGTCTACCTGCTGCGGCGTTGTTGTATATTTGCGGTCGATGCCGTTGCCCGGCTCGGTAGGGCTTCCAACGTTAAATGTTGCTACAGCCATGATTGGAGTTGTACCGCTGCTGTTCACTCCGTCAGTGCCGCTGCCCTGATAGAAGAAGGCCACGGCCGATTTTATTTCATTCTCATAATCTTGTCCAGTCTCATCTCCGTTGCCCTGTTCGCCTCCCGTAGGATTAGAGCGCGTAGGCGTGCTTTGCTGCGATGCGAAGCTGAGCGAGACATAAGAAGATGCCGACATGCCGCCTCCGCCTGACGGAGCGGTGTCGATGTCTTCCTGCGCACAGCCGGCCGCAAGAGATGCCATAAGCAGGCATCCCGCAACGCCCTTAACTGTATGTAATATATTCTTGTTCATAGACATTCGTGATTTTTAGGTTGGTTGGCTGTTTAAATCACAGTTCCTCAAACTGCACCCGCTTGCTCCATCCCAGCACGCTGATGCTGATGTTTACGTAAGCCAGGCGGTCGCCCTTGAGGTAGAAGTCGAGCTGATAGTCGTAGCCGCGGTCAAGGAATTCCTGTTCCGAGTAGCGGTATATCTCCTCGCTCGTGCGCAGACGGCTGAGCAGGTCGGGCAGATTGACGCGCACCACTTCCATGTTGGTGTTTTTGTTCACTATAGACAGTATGCCGTCGTCCTTTGCATCGGCATGATACAATATGCGCGATGTCATAAAGTCGGCATGAGCTATCTTGCCCACTCCGTCTATCGGGTCGCCGTTATGGTCGAAGGCCGGCGTGCGGTCGTCGGTATTCCATGTTGCGTGCGGCGTATAAACCACGGTGCTGGTCTCGTCGAGCGAGTTGTCCCAGAGGATGTGCGAGTTGCGGTCGGTGATGGTCATGTCATAGTTTGCCACGTCCATCTGTGTGGGGTCGTCGAGCTCGCGCATTGTCACGTTGATTTTCTTGGTGTCGCGCATGAGCGAGATGGTGTGGTAAGTAGGCTTTCCGGCGAACACCTCAACAGGTTCAACCTCCATGCCGTGCCACAGAGTGTCGAGCGGCAGTCCATGGTTGTCAACAAGGAGCATGTCGCTGCCCTGCTGTGTTGTCTCGAGTCTGACGTCGAGTGCCGTCATGTCGTCTCCGGCAGTAAGGTCAGAACGGACGAAGCGTGCACGTCCCGACTCCATCTGCTCAGAGTAAGAGTTTTGTCCGGCAAGCACTATGAACTTATACTTGCCCGGATCGAGGTCCATCTTCATTGAGTATGTAGGCACGGCCAGCGGCAGCGAGCTGCCCACGTTGGCCTCCGACTGGCGTGTGACATACTTGCCGTTTTCGTCGAACACGTAGACATCTACAGCTCCCACATGGTCGTTGAACATGTCAGCGCGCTCAAGATTGTAGTCGTACTTGAAGTTGAGATACAGCCCCATGGGACAGTCGTCTCTGTCTTCGGTCATCATGTCGCACGATGTGAACACCGGTGTCGACAAAGCCGCAATGCACAGCCAAGTCAGACGCTTTATTGAAAGATACTTCATAAGCATATATATTTTTTGTTTTTATTTCCTTTATCCATATTTAATTGTTGCATTGTCTTTGCGCGGCGACATTGCTGTCTATCCCCGCCGGGCCAGCCCGGATGCCTATCTGTCTGTGTTGCTTAAGCAGATGTTTAGCCTTGGGCTGTCGCTGTTTATGTTGTGGGCACTTGCCCTTGAGCGTCGTGCCTCGTTGTTGTCAGTTTTAGTTTGCGGCAATATTGTTCCGCAACGGCTCCTCTCTCTGTGCCGGAGCTGCACCCCGCCGTATCTCATGGTGTCTCTGCGGGCAGACTTACATGCAGGCCACACCTCTGCGGCTTCTGCCTTTTTAAGAAAATGTGCGGCCGGCCCATACCGGCCGCACACGGATGTTGTCAATTAACTTTAACTTTTATGAAGTTCAATCTTATTAGAGATCTACGTTCTGGCTGCGCTTAGCCCAAGAGAGAACGTTGATATCAACAGAGATGTAAGATTCCTTCTTGTCAACAGGTTCAGGAGTAACTTCTGTTACGTTAGGATCACCAAGGCTCTTAATGCTTTGAACGTTGATTTCGTACCAGTTGTTGCGGAGAACACCATAACGGCCGAGATATTCATCAGACTTATTAGCATAAATACTATTGCCTGTTTCATAAGTTGCATCCCAAGGTGTCTGAGTTTCATCAAAGTGTCTGATGTAAACAGGATAATAAGCAACTCCGTTTGCATAATACTCTAATGTAATATGGTCATTAGCAAGAGTTGCAGCATTTGTAGGATATTCAGCAGCATCAGCCTTCAGTTTGCCTTTACCTGATTCATTAAGAACAATTGTAGCAACGGTACGTTTTCCGGCAGCTTCTGTTGAGAATGTAACATCAAAGTCTGTATCTGATGAAAGTGCTTTACCCTGATCTACATTGGCCTTAGCCCAAGCATTGAATGTAACATCATTCAGCAAACGTGCAGCAACTTCTTTCTTTACATCAGCTACTTGCCATATATCGCTTCTGTCGCCATCAACAGTATAGAACTCTGTTCCGCCATTGAATGTAGCCTTAACAATAACACGTGTAAGATTCTGCTCAAGCATGTTAGCCAAGTCTGTTGTATTCTCGAAACAATAAGCTGCATATTCTCCATTAGCAGGATTAACATCCGGCAGAGTTGCATGCTCACCGCCAACAGTAGTGAGACCACCAACACCTGTAGTGTTATAATTATAGTCATCACCCCAATAAACTCTATAAAGTCCGCTTGCAATGGCTGTTCCGCCTATGAAACGATAATCGGTTGAACGAGTTGCCTTAAAAGCTTTCCATGTAGTAAAGTCTGTAACATCACGAACCAGCTTGTTGGTCTGGTTTGTATTGTCAAGAGCCCATCCGTCAATTGTATAAGTAAGCCCAGATCCGTCAGTTACAGTACCATTAGCACCATTCTTTACAGTTACCTTAGCCTCAGCTCTTTCAACATAGATTGTTGCTGCGGGATTAGCATCTGCCTCAGCCTTTGTCTTAAAGATTTTGCTACCGTCGATAGTAACAAGAGGTTCTACAACATTTGCACTTGTAGGATCTACAGTACCACCTTGTGCGTCAGCCATAATGGCATTTGACATCAGCAGACCATCATCGTGCCAGCTGTAGTCTGTACCGATAGCTGTTTTGACAGCATCATTAAGTTCTGAAAGACTTTTACCTGTAGCAGCAGCTCCGTTAACATTCAATATACCACCTTCTGCAATAGAAAGGAGTCCATTATTGTTGAGAACCACCAAAGCCTTAATATCACCAGACACGCTGTTAATCTCCTGAGTAATCTTAGCTGTTGTTGTGATGTTGTCAGTTGTAGTGCCTTCCGGTGAGAAGTTCAGATCCATGTTGTAGGCACTGTTCACTACGTCATTAACAAACAGAATAAGAGTAGCATCCTTCACCTCATACTCTGCCGGTGTGCCGTCGTCGAAATTATCGTTGGCACGTGTACTAGGCTGCGTAGGGAGCTGAATGGCAAGGTTGATATAACCCTTACCCTTATCATTCCACTGTGGCTGTCCGCCATTGTCAATGCCATCTTCGCTTGAACAAGCTCCCAGCATCAGCGCTGCCAATGCGAAGGAAAATAATTTTACTTTTTTCATAATTTAAAAAATTGAGTTGGTTTAAAAAATATTTTTATCAATTCTCGTGTTTTTACATGTCGAGTATCTGCAGGTTTTTGTCCACTCCCTGTGCTCCGGCCTGCTTAGCCTGATTGAGCAGCTGGCGCGCCTGTCCGGTGTTGCCCTCGAGCATGGCCATCACGCCCTTGGCGTGCAGAGCCTGCGGCGAGTTGCCTGCCTTGCTGAGATAGCGTTTAGCACCCTCAAGGTCGCCGCTCTCCATGCGTGTGCATGCGGCATTGATGTTGGCCGTAGGGTCGTCGGGATACATGCGCACGGCGGTCTCCATAACCTCGTTGAACTCGCGCGAGCCCGGCTCGTAGGTCTGTGCCACCATATACATCTCTTCGAGCGAAAGCTGCTGCGGCTTGGTCTTCAGCACCTGTTTTGCCTCGTCTACCGAGAACGGGCGCACGCTGTAGCTCACCACATAGTCAGAATGGCGCAGAGCGGGATACCATGAGTCGAGCATAAAGCGGTAGTCTGTAGGATAAGTAGACTTAATCTTCCACTCTTTGGCATCGGGGTCGAGCGTCTTGTCGTCGATGAGCTTAAGTATGGCGTCGCTGTTGTCGAGATTGCCCTCAACGACATACTCGCGCAGGCCTTCCCAGTCTTCAGGCGTAGACGATACGGTGAAGAGGCGGTCTTCTATATGCACGAGCTTGCGCACATAGTCCTTGAGCGTCTTGGCACGGTTCTGTGCCAGATATGCGTTGTGCTCATAAGGCGACTCGGGCGAAGCATATCCGTGGATTTCGATGTTTGTTATGGTTGTGTTCTTGTCGTTCTTCACGAGGTTGATTGTGTTCACAATCTTCTCCAGCTCGCGCGGGTTGTTGCGGTATTCGGGATAGAGAGTGATTTTGTCAACGGGGAAGTCGATAAACGCGCGTCCTTCCTCATGGCGCACCTTCTGTGCCTCGGCTGCCGGGCGCATATACGGCATAAACGGCGTGCGCAGGCGCTTCAGCTCAACGGTGTTCTGGTCTTTCACGTCGCCGCATCCGCAAAGGTCTTCAGCCACGATGACGTTAGAGTTCTTCATCCAGGGCTCATAGGGCAGCACGGCGCTGTAGTGGAGCGTCTGGTCGGTGTTGTTCTTACGTCTTACAGCCACCACGTTTGCCGGAAAGTCCTTATGTCCGCCGCGGCGGTAAGAGATGTCCTGCTTGCGTCCGTTCACTACTATCTGCGGCATCTGCCTCTCCTCGGTGTTGTTAGTGATGATGGGCGTGAAGACGAGCCTCATGTTAGAAGGCAGCTTCAGCGAGTCCATATTGAGGTCGAGGTCAACCACCATAGTCTGGTTAGTGTTCTCTACCTTGATATTCTCTACCGTCACCGTCCGTCCGGCCAGCTTAGGCTCCACGCACTGTGCCTGCAGCGCGAGCGGCGCGGCCAGCAGGCATGCACAATATATAGATAATCTTTTCATGTCCTTGGTGGTTTATAGTATCAGAAGATGTAAATAAGACTCAGCGCGGCCTTTGTCGGGCCGAAATAGTTGGTGTGCGACGACTTGAGCTTCTCGCCGCAGGTTCCGCACTTGTATTTGTCATACTTTATGTAGTCGTATCCCAGGCCTATGGATGCCTCAAAGTTCCAGTGCTTTGACATCACCCACTGATATCCTGCCGTTACGCCTCCGCCTGCATACCATCCTTCATAGCGGTGGTCCTCAAGCTCGGGGAAGAACCCGAAAGGCAGCTCAACGCTGCTTGCGTTGAACTGTCCGCCCATGAGGTGGGCACCGATGAACCAGCCATTGAAGCTCTCGCAGAACCAATAGCGGTATTCAGGCATAACAAGCCAGTGGCGCAGACTCGACTGGTCGCCGCCCGACTGTTTCCACGGATTAAGACCATAGAACAGCTGCAGCGTGCTTTTCTTACCTACTGAGGCTTCAATCCCTAAGTTAGGAGTTGTGGTAGCCCAGTATAATGCATTGGTCTTCAACGCCACGTTCTGTGACAGCATTGTGGCTGAAGTTGCCAACACAAATAGTGCTGTACTTAATATGCGTTTAATCATAAATCCTGTAAATATTTTAGTTTTTTCTATTTCTCGGAATCTTGTTTTTATTCATAGTTATATTATCTCAGCAGATGGTTTTTATATCATCGTTGACCAATCATTTCACATCGTAAAACAGCATTCTCAGACTGTGTTGTTGCCTTATGACAATTTCAGTTAGCAGTTTAGTTTACAGCCATGCTTGCGTGGCCATTCATGCTGATAGGTTCGTATATGTTATTTTTACCGATTACAGGTTTTTCACATTAGTAGTTCGAATGCTGGCACCATTTAAGGTTAAGCTCGTTCGACATTTTTGTGCTAAAGTTCTTATTCCAAGCAGCATGTTTGTAAAAAGCACACCTTATTTAAGGAATATTTATCTTAAAACTTTTCAATTGCAAAAATAACAATAAGTAATTACAAAGGGTCCCTCTTAGCGTTAAAAATCATTAATCAGGCACTTTTTCTCAATAAAAAGTTTTGGTGTCAGAAATATACTTTTTTGCCTTAAATACAGGGAAATGCAGGCATCAGGCAAGAAAAAAATACTTACATACATCAAGCATAGCCAACGAAAATATATCATCACGCACATTTTCGGCTTGCGTAAGCATATGCAGCGACAGAATGACATAATGAAAGAATATTAGAGCATACACTTACAATGTGATTCAGACTGACGTTCTCATACTGAAGTATTCAGAAATTAAAATCATCCGGCCGCAAAAACGGGCAGTTTTCGTGTGCAAGCGCAACGCGCTACGGCATAAGGCGTTACGCCGGATGAAGGCAATGTGTGCAATGTTTTTTGTCCCAATTAGGACAAAAAAGCCATTATTTCAATAAAAAAACAGGGTGGTTTCAAGGTCTGAAACGGCCTGTTTTTGATGCAAAAGTGGCCGAGTTATTCAGAAAAAGCTGCCCGTTTGGACATAAATGTAAATATTGTTTACCAAAACACGGCCATGCATGGCTCATTATTTTCTATTTCGTCAGAAAATCCGTACAAAAATGAAATGACACTTTGACATGTAAAAGAGCAAATTATAAAGCAAGACAACACACGCCACGAGCCCGAAGGGCTGCACCTCGATAACCATGGGTGTGCCACCCACGGATGCAGCAACGCAAGAGGCATCACCCGAAGTGGTGATACTTAATTAAATGAATGAAGAGGCATGCAAGATGAAACCAGCCGGAACTGAACAGCCGGAACAAACGGGACAAACAAAACATATATGCATAATATAAAGTACACGCGGGCGCGCATACTTGCGCCCCGGCACATCGGGCATGACATAATTTAACTTGCCGAGCTGAAAAATATAAGGCCATTTATTTTGCTTTACCGCTGATTTTAGGTAACTTTGCCAAAAGTTTAACCTGAATAAAGACATAATTTTTAATTTTTTCACCATGGCTTATACACGCATAACTGCTGCCGAAGCTGCGGCAATGATTAAGAACGGAGAGAACATAGGTCTGAGCGGATTTACGCCCGCAGGCACCGCCAAGGCCGTAACCAAGGAGCTGGCCAAGATAGCTCAGGCTGAGCACGAGGCCGGCAGAGAGTTTAAGGTAGGACTGTTCACCGGCGCCTCTACAGGACAGAGCACCGACGGCGACCTGTCTAACGCGCAGGCTATAAAATACCGCGCGCCCTACACCACCAACTCTGACTTCCGCAAGCACGTAAACGCAGGCGAGATAGCCTACAACGACATCCACCTGAGCCACATGGCACAGGAGCTGCGCTACGGCTTTATGAGAGAGGTTGACTGGGCGATAATTGAGGTGTGCGACATCGAGGAAGGCGCCGACACATGCAAGGCTTACCTGACGGCTGCCGGAGGCATCAGCCCCACAGTGGCACGCCTGGCAAAGCACGTGGTGCTGGAGCTTAACAGATTCCACAGCCCCGAGGCAAAATATCTGCACGACGTATACGAGCCGCTCGACCCGCCGTGCCGCCAGCCGATACCTATCACACACGTGAACGACCGCATAGGCACACCCTATGTAGAGATAGACGCCAAGAAGATTGTAGGCGTTGTAGAATGTAACATAGCCGACGAGGCAAGAGCCTTCAAGGATGCCGACCCGATAACTGACCAGATTGGACACAACGTGGCACAGTTCCTCATCAGCGACATGAAGAGGGGCATCATACCGCAGTCGTTCCTGCCGCTGCAGAGCGGCGTGGGCAGCACTGCCAACGCCATACTGGGCGCACTGGGACACGACGAGAGCGTGCCTAACTTCAACATCTACACCGAGGTGCTGCAGGACAGCGTGGTGGGCATGATGCTCGAGGGACGCATCAAGGACGCGTCTACATGCTCGCTGACAGTGTCTAACGAATGTCTGAAGCAGATTTACGACAACATGGACTACTTCAAGCAGCACCTGACGCTGCGTCCGAGCGAGATTTCTAACTCGCCTGAGGTTATCAGACGACTGGGCGTCATTGCCATCAACACTGCCATCGAGGTTGACATCTACGGCAACGCCAACTCTACACACATCAGCGGAACGAAGATGATGAACGGTATTGGCGGAAGCGGCGACTTTGAGCGCAACGCATACATAAGCATCTTCACCTGTCCGTCAACTGCCAAGGGCGGTCTTATCAGCTCTATCGTACCGATGGTAAGCCATCAGGATCACTCTGAGCACGATGTAAACATCATAGTTACAGAGCAGGGTGTGGCCGACCTGAGAGGCAAGAGCCCAATAGAGCGTGCACACCTCATCATAGAGAACTGTGCTCATCCTGACTACCGTCCGCTGCTGCGCGACTATCTGAAGATTGCCAAGATGGGACAGACACGCCACTGCCTGACAGCTGCCTTCGCCATGCACGACACTCTGATGCGCAAGGGCGACATGCATCTGACAGACTTTGCTGAGTATGTTAAGTAATTATTTTAGAAGTTAGAGGGAGTCAAGACATATGGTCTTGTGGGGATGCGGGCTATCATTCTTATTAGTCTCATTACTCCCATAAAATAAGGGGCTAAGGCGTTTCGCCTTAGCCCCTGTTTCATGGGATTGGAATTATGGGAGAAATGAGACAGATAAAGCTAATGAGACTCATACAAGCCTTGAAAATACAATCAAGGCATTTGTCTTAACTCCTTAACTCCCCCTAACTCCTTAACTCCTAAATAAATATCTCCTAAAGACATCATTCAATAAACCTCACCTTAGCCTCATTTCTCGGCTTAGCCTCGGGAGCCTCGTCGGGATAGCCGAAGGCTATGCAGTAGAGCAGCTCGTAGCCCTTGCTGAACTCGAGTTTCTTAAGATATTCGGCAGCCTCGGGCGTGCGCATAAAGCGGGCCGGACCGCCAAGACAGCACGAGCCTATGCCCATCGACTGGGCTGCCAGAATCATGTTGCCGCCAAGCAGTCCGCAGTCTATCTGCGAGCAGTCATACGACGGGTCGTTGGCTATGAACACCACGGTGGGCGCATTGCGGAACATATTCTTGAACGACGCATCTGCCGCTACCTCCGGATTATACTTCTTGTAGATAGCCGTAATGCCGTCGATAAACTCAGGATTGTCAACCACGCGCACCTCCCACGACTGCTTGTTCATGCCGTTGGGCGCGTTGATGCCACACTTCAGTATCATCTGCATCGTGTCGCGGTTAACCGGCTGCGGCTTATACTTGCGTATGCTGCGGCGCTCCATTATCGTTGATATCACGGCCTCAGAGCGGTTTGCGACAGTGTCGGCTGCTGCGGCGGCAGCATCGCTTTTGGATGAATTGGCACTGCAGCCAAAGGCCGCACAGGCAAAGGCTATGCCCAGGAAAAGATTTAAAGGTTTCATAATCATTCGGTTTTAAATGTTTGTCGTTAATTTAAAATTATCGGCAACACAGACTGCACGCAATCTGCACAACCACTGACAAAACTAACGAAATATTTTAATAATACATGCTAACGCCTGTGTTTTTTCATGTTTTATAACATGCGGCGGCATGCCCAAACAGCCACAAAACTATGTTTTAAAGACTTTAATAACAACAACTTGCGCAATTGTGCCGGATTTTTTAGTAACTTTGTGGCCTGAAATCGAAGCAACATCCTATAAATGAAAAAAATACTCATAACGGGCGCAAGCGGATTCATAGGCAGCTTCATTGTCGAGGAGGCGCTGAAAAGAGGATTCGAGACATGGGCAGCCGTAAGAAAAAGCAGCTCAAGGAAGTATCTAAACGACAGCAGAATACATTTTATAGAGCTCGACCTGGGCAACCTGGACAAGCTGGAGAAGCAGCTGAGCGGACAGCAGTTTGACTATGTTGTGCATGCGGCAGGCGTAACCAAATGCCTGCACAGCAGCGACTTCTTCAAGGTGAACACTGAAGGCACGGCCAACCTGGCGCTGGCGCTGCGCAGACAGAACACGGGGCTGAGGCGCTTTGTCTATCTGAGCAGTCTGAGCGTGATGGGTCCGGCGCGCGAGCAGGAGCCTCACACCGAGATAACGGCAGCCGACAAGGCATGCCCCGACACGGCCTACGGCAAGAGCAAGCTGGAGAGCGAGCAAAGGCTCGAGGCCATAAAGGGATTTCCGTTTATAGTGCTGCGCCCCACGGGCGTCTACGGCCCGCGCGAGAAAGACTACTTCATGATGGCGCAGAGCATAAGCAGGCATGTTGACTTCGCAGTAGGCTACAGACCTCAGCACCTTACGTTCATATATGTCATGGACGTGGTGCAGGCCGTATTCCTTGCCCTCGACCACGGCACCGTAGGTTCAAGATACTTCATAAGCGACGGCAGCGTGTACTCGTCGCGCACGTTCAGCGACCTCATAAGCAACGAGCTGGGCAATCCCTGGCTGCTGCGCATAAAGGCGCCGCTGTGGCTGCTGCGCATAATATCCTTTGCCGGCGAATGGACAGCCCGCATTACGGGCAAGATATCGGCATTGAACAACGACAAGTATAACATAATGAAACAGCGCAACTGGATGTGCGACATCAAGCCGGCCGAGAACGAGCTCGGCTACAAGCCGCAATACGACCTGAAACGCGGCGTGGCGGCAACAATAAAATGGTATAAAGACAACGGATGGCTGTAAAGGAAATTATAAGGATAATTGGATAGATGAGAATAATGGGACTAATGAGAAAAATGAGATTAATGAGACTGATGAAAGAAATGGGGCGCATGGCTCACATAAGTCCTATAAGTCTCATCAGCCCCACATCCCCAATCTCTCCCGTTCTCTCCCATCCCCTCTTCCACCACTAACAATCTCTTAAAATGATAAAATTCATCAAGCAGCTTTTCACAATAGAGAAGCAACCCAAGAAGGGGCTGTTTGCCCTCGAGTGGGTGGTGCTGGCATATCTCGTGCTCACACTGCTCATAGTGTTCTTCACATACACCAAGGCGGCCAACCCCGACGCCATGATATGGGGGCGCATACGCATTGCCGTCATCACGGTGGCGCTGTGGGGCGTCTACCGCATGCTGCCGTGCCGGCTTACACGACTGGCACGCGTGGTGGTGCAGATGGCGCTGCTGGGCTGGTGGTATCCCGACACCTACGAGATCAACCGCATGCTGCCCAACCTCGACCACGTGTTTGCCCAATGGGAGCAGGACATGTTCGGCTGCCAGCCGGCCCTGCTGTTCTGCAAGGCCATGCCGTGGCCCGTGGTGAGCGAGCTTATGGACATGGGCTATGCCTCCTACTATCCGATGATAGCGCTCGTGGTGCTCTATTACTTCGCCTTCCGCTACCACGAGTTCGAGCGTGCCTCGTTCGTGGTGCTCACAGCCTTCTTCATCTATTATGTGGTGTTCGTTCTCGTGCCCGTAACAGGCCCTACGTTCTACTACAAGGCTGCCGGACTGACCAATATAGCCAACGGCGTGTTCCCCAACGTTCACGACTATTTCAACTATTATCAGGACTGTTTGCCCAGTCCCGGATACAAGGACGGCATATTCTATCACTTTGTTGAAGACGCCAAGGCAGCCGGCGAAAGGCCCACGGCAGCCTTCCCGAGCAGCCATGTGGGCATAAGCACCGTGCTGATGCTGCTTACATGGCACAGCGGCAACCGCCGCCTGCTCTACGTCCTGCTGCCCTTCTACGTCCTGCTGTGCCTCGCCACGGTCTACATACAGGCCCATTATGCCATAGACGCACTGGCCGGACTGGTGAGCGGCGCGCTGCTCTACATGGCGCTCATGGCTGTTTCAAGAAAGATGGTGACAAGACAATAAGACAGTCAGGGCAGGCATGCCGCAGAAAAAGCGATATGTCTGCCCTGTTTTTTTAACTGCCGGAAAACTTCTTTAACTAACATAACTTCGGCAACTTGCATAAAATAACTATTTTTGCAACCGTGACAAGACTTAGAATATTCATAACGGCTCTGATGGCACTGATGCTTGCGGCCACGGCTACGGCACAGGACAAGAAAGGCGACAATCCCGAGGACAACGAGGTTGACATGGACAACCCTACGTTTGTGCCTATGGTCAAGGTGGGCAAGGTGCTCATTGACGGCGACAGCATACAGTATGTTGAGCTTAACAACGTGTATGTGTATCCGCAGCCAGTGTTCAAGAACGCCAGGCAGCGCGCCGCCTACAACCGTCTGGTGTATAACGTAAAGAAGGTGCTGCCCATAGCCAAGGAGGTGAACAGGGTTATCATCGAGACTTACGAATATCTGCAGACGCTGCCAAACAAGAAAGCGCGCGACGAGCACATGAAGCGCGTGGAGGAAGACATCAAGAAGAGATACACGCCAAGAATGAAAAAGCTGTCGTACTCGCAGGGCAAGCTGCTCATAAAGCTCGTCTACCGCGAGTGCAACTCATCTGCCTACGACCTTATACGCTCGTTCATCAGCCCCATAAGGGCAGGCTTCTATCAGGCCTTCGCCTGGGCTTTCGGCGCCAGTCTGACAAAGAAATATGACCCCGAAAAGACCGACCGCCTGACAGAGCGCGTTGTGCTGATGGTTGAGTCGGGACAGCTGTAATTAAGAATGCGACTAATGGGAAAAATGATACTTATAAAATTAATTGGAAGAACGGGAGCTATGGGACTTATGAGATTAATATGACTCATGGCTCTTATAAGTCCCATCTCTCCCATTATCCTCATCCCCACAATAAAATAGGCACAGCCGCATGGCCGTGCCTATTTTATTATTATATTACTGTCTTATGGTTTCTCTGAATAAAGCACCTGAATAACAGTCTGGCCTACGGCCTGAAGAGTGTTCTTGTCGATATATTCCATCGTGTCGTTAATCGTGTGCCATGTAGGACCGAAGCTGCTCTGCTGGCAGTCAGGATAATATGGAACGATGTCTATCGTAGGAATCTTTGCCACATCATTCACAGGCACATGGTCGTCGGTTACCATCACGCCGTCTGTCGACGGGAAATAGCTGCCAAAGCCCACTGCCTCTGCCGCAGCCCAAACCTTGTCGACAATACCCTGGGCATACTGCTTTGACAATCCTTCCTGAGAGAACTTCGAGCCCTGACCTCCTACCATGTCGAGCAGGATGCCGAAACGTGCCTCATATCCCGGCTTATGCGGATTGGCAGCCCAATGCTGCGCACCCAAAGCCCACGAGTCGCCATTATCAGGAACTGTGCTCCAGCGCGGCACGCCGCGGTCTTCAGCGTCAAAGCACACAAAGTCGATGCCAAGATTAAGTTTCGTCGTGTCGCTTGCCAGCAGACGCGCTATCTCAAGCATCACAGCCACACCGCTGGCACCGTCGTTGGCACCCATCACAGGCTTGCGCCAGTTGGCCGAGTCTGGGTCGTTGTCGGCCCACGGACGGCTGTCCCAGTGGGCACATAACAGAATGCGGGTGGTAAGCTCCGGACGGTAGCTCGCCACGATGTTGGTACATTTGAGCGGAGTGCCGTCGAAACCGGTGAGCGTAACGTTCTGCGGTATCACCGTAAGGCCATACTGACGGAACTTGCCCATAATCCACTCGCCGCACTTGTCGTGCGCCTCGCTGTTCATCGTGCGCGGTCCGAAATCACACTGAGCCTTGCAGTAAGCATAGGCCGAATCGGCATTAAACGAAGGACCAACCGGCTGCTGAGCAGCCATATCGGCATCAGAAGCCGCCTTCTTATTGCCTCTGCAAGACGCCATAAGCATAAAAGCAGATAACAATAAAGAATATTTTAAAACATTCATCATATATATTTTTAATTAAAAAGAGACAGTTTCATATTTAGAAACCTTAAGGTTAAAACCTTCCTTCTTCGCCATACGTCTAACTTGCTCCATTGACCTCTGATAAGTTCTCAGCAGCTTGCCTTCTGATGTCACTACCCTAAAATCACCGGGTGTTTCAGCACTTGCTTTATGGCGCACACCATCCTTATAAGTTTCTTTTGCCTTCAACTCCCATTTGTCATACATTGTCTGATAATAGCTTCTGCTCTTTCCTGAAGGAACGTTGCCGTCTACAGCCTCATCGCCACCGGCAGCGGAAGAAGCACCGCCACCCTTGATATCGTTGACCATAGTGGCAACGGTGAGGCCTGCCTGCGCAAAATTCTCTGCAGCAGCAAACAACTGTTCACGCATTATTCTGTTCTGTTCCTTGTTTGAGGCACGAAACGAAGCTATATCGGCATTTGCTGTCTGTGAATTCTTGAAGGCAGAAAACTTTCCTTCGCTCCAGCGTCCTACCTCCCATACATCAGGTGCATAGAAGATCATGCCTATACCCTGGCGCACACCGTCCTTCATAGAGCCATAGACAATCTCGCCGCTCTCGCTTAATGTCAGTCCGAAGCCGTCTTGGCTGTCGCCCGACATCTCTCCGAGATAAAGGTTATTGTCTATATCCTTAATAACAAACGAACGGCTTTTACTGTCGGCAGAAGACTTTTCTGAAGGCTTATCATTCACAAACTTACCGCTATAAACCACTTTTCCGGATACATCATAACAAACTCCGCGGCCGCTTTTCTTTCCTTCGCGCCAGTTACCCACATAGACATAAGCACCATCAACGTTAGATATCTCCTTTTTCAGTGAGATAAGCATGCCACGACCGGAAATCTCATTCTCGACAAAATCGCCTACATAGACGGCTCCATTTTTATAACGTTCAATGCCAAAGCCGTTTTTACGCTTGCCATTGTAGTTATACTGGCCCATATAATCTTCTTTGTTATTCTGGCCAAAGAGGATGTCTGAAATTTCCTGAGCATTGGCCACAGCACACATACTAAACAGCAGGGCTGCAATAACAAGCAATCTACTTGCCATTATAGACAAAGTCTTCATTCTTTGTATACTTATCATCCTTCAGCGCCTTTTTAAGAAGTTTAGCACCATCCTTCTCGTCAAGATTTTCAATATAGAAATTACGCTTTAATGAAGCGTTTACAATCACATAATATGTCTCGCCGTCCTCTAGATTCAGATTCATTTCCGCATGATAAGTTCCGCGGGCAGAAGGACAGTCAACGGCTACTACATAACTGTCGGGATTATTGAAGACAACCTTACGCATAACCTTGTTATACATCGTAGCCCCGCCCATGCCACTTACGGCTTTTCCTTCGGGAATCAGAGAGAAGGCTTCCTTTCCGTTAAGAGTGAACTTATATTCGCTGTTCCAGAACTTGAAGTCAATAAAGAAATAGACCGTACTTTCAGCCTTAACGTTTTGCACAGCAGCAAGAATCAATACAAATATCAATGCTGCTTTTTTAATAAATGTCTTCATAGCCTTTTGATATTTTGTGGTCTCCAGTCCCTAAAGACCGTTTAATATAAATGGAAGAAGTGTGGCACTGATATGCGAACCCCAAGCTGCCGCCATGCGGCTGTTGGTTCGGCATAACACTTCTTTTTTATAAACACTCTCTTATTTGCTCTGCACCTGAGCCATAACCCTGAGCCAGTTGCCGCCCCATATGCGGGCGATGTCGCGCTCGCTGTACCTGCGGCGCAGAAGATGCAGGGTGAAGTTGATAAGCTCTGACGAGTCTGCCAGGCCTCTTATGCCTCCGTCGCCGTCGAAGTCGGTGCCTAGTCCTACGTGCTCTATGCCCATAACGCTGATAGCATGCTCAAGATGAGCTATGGCATCCATGACCGTGGCCTCCTGACTGTCGTTGCGCAGGAAACCGTGATAGAGCGTGATGTGGGCCACTCCGCCATGCTTGGCAAGAGCCCTGAGCTGGTCGTCGGTAAGGTTGCGCGGCACGTCGCACAGCGCCTTGCAGTTGCTGTGGCTGCACACGATGGGCTTACTGCTTATGCTAAGCGCGTCGTAGAAGCTCTTTTCGCCGGCATGACTGAGGTCTACCATTATGCCGCATCGGTTCATCTCCTTAATGACCTGCTCGCCAAAGCGGCTCACTCCGCCATGAGTGTTGCAGCCGCGGGCACTGTCGCAGATGTCGTTGTCGCCGTTGTGACAGAGCGTGATGTAGACAACGCCGCGCCTTGCGAAATATCTTACGTTGGATATGTCGTGGTTAAGCGCCAGTCCGTTCTCTATGCCGAGCATTATGGAGCGGCGCCCCTTGCGCTTGTCTTCATACAGGTCGGAAGGCGTGCGCGCTATGCTCAGGTAGCGGTTGTTGGCGTTTACTATCTCCTCTATCTTGTCGAAGATAAGGTCGGCATACTGAAGCGGCCCGTCAACCTTAAATGCCACCTTCGACGAAAAGGTCTCGCCGAGCTTGGGCTGTGGCAGATATGCCGCCATGATGACAGCGTCCTGATGTCCTTCGGCCATCTTGTGCATGTCGACGAGAATGCGCGGGTCGCGCTGGTCGAAGTGTATGCCCTGCGGAAAGAACATAGGCGTGTCGCAATGGGTGTCGAGCGTAAGCATGCGGCGGTGAAGGTCTTTGGCCGTATAGAAGTCGCGTGCACGGTCTACAAGCCATCTGAACAGCACCTGTCCGCTCTCGCCGAGCCACTCGGGATGCCACTGCACGCCGATAAACGGCTTGAACTCGCTGCTCTCTATGGCCTCGATCACGCCGTCGGGTGCCTTTGCGCTGACGCTGAAGCGCCTGCCTGAAGCCCTTACGGCCTGATGGTGTATGGAGTTGACGGCAAGCGTCTCCGTCTTATACAACGAATAGAGCACCGACTCGCGGCTTATTCTCACCGTATGGGTGGGCTCGCTCCGGTCGGCGTCCTGGCTGTGCTTTATCAGGCTGTGGCCTGCTGCCGCGGCAGCGCGGCCTGCCCCGTGTGCGGCGGCAAAGCTCTCGGCTATGTCCTGGTCAACCTCTCCGTCGAGGGCCGTAACGAGCGTCTGTATGCCACGGCATATTCCGAGCATAGGTATCTGGCGGTTATATGCCAGCCTTACGGTCAGCAGCTCGGCCTTGTCGCGCATGTGGTTGATGCCGTGCAGGCGCGGCGAAGGCTCCTCACCGGCCCACAGCGGATTGATGTCGCCGCCTCCGGTGAGCACCAGTCCGTCTATCTTGTCGAGCGTGTTGATTATCACGTCCTTGTCGGCAACGGGCGGAATTATCACCGGCGTGCCTCCGGCTCTCACCACGGACATGTAATACTGCTCGCACAGACGCGCGTCGCCGTCGGCAAAATTGCCTGTGAGGCCAATCACCGGCTGGCGAGTGGCCTCAGGATAACGGGCGTATATGTCGTCGAGACTGCTCTGAATATCAAACGATTTCATTGCTCCAGCCTCACACTATCTGCTTTCTCCCTGCGGAACGGGCACTTCTCTCTTGATGCTCTGCTCTAAAGAAATAAGGGTTTCGGTTGCAACTACGCCGGGGATGCCCTGCATCTGGTTGTTAAGCAGGTCCATGAGCTGTTCGTTGTCGCGTGCGTAGAGCTTTACGAGCATGGTGTAAGGACCAGTGGTGAAGTGGCACTCAACGATTTCGGGTATGTGGTCAAGGCGCTCAACTACCGACTTATACATGTTTCCGCGCTCAAGCGTTATGCCCACGTATGTGCATGTTGTGTAGCCAAGACTTTTGGGATTTACGTCGAATCCGCTGCCTGTGATGACGCCACCCTCGATAAGATGCTGTACACGCTGATGTATGGCTGCGCGCGATACGCCGCACTCTGCTGCTACATCCTTAAACGGAATTCTGGCATTCTTTGACAGAATGCTCAAAATCTTTTTATCAAGACTATCAATCTTTTCCATTTTATAATGTTATTAGTTTTATTTTTTAAGTTATATTCTCTTTTGGTTTCCAGTATGTTTGATGCGAGCAAATTTACATATTAAAAATGAGTTATACAACATTTTGACATAAAAAATAGCGCATTTTATGCAGAATGAAATAAAAAAAGGGAGACCTTGGCCGGTCTCCCATGCTTTTTTATGACAAATGAACACTATTTCTTTGTCTTGGCTGTTTTCTTTGCGGCAGTCTTCGCTGCTGCCTTCTTGCTGTCAGCACCCTTTGCGGCAGCCTCGGCCTCGGGCTTCTTAGCCTTCTCTACCGAAACCATCTCGACGGTGAATATCAGCGTGCTGTAAGGATTGATGGCTCCTGCCTTGCGGTCGCCATAGGCCAGATTCTGCGGTATGTACAGTTCCCACTTGCTGCCAACGGGCATCATTGTGAGGGCCTCTGTCCATCCCTTGATAACCTGGTTGGGGCGGAACTTGGCTGTTTCGCCGGGACGCTTGTAGCTGCTGTCGAACACAGTGCCGTCTATCAGTCGCCCTTCATACTTCACGGTTACTTCGTCGTCTACTGAAGGAATCTCTCCGTTGCCCTTTACGAGCACCTTATACTGAAGTCCGCTGGGAAGCGTAACCACGCCTTCCTTGGTCTTGTTGGCAGCCAGGAAGTCTTCGCCGGCCTTGCGTGTTGCCTCGTTGCGAGCGTCGACAGCCTGCTTGAAGGCCTTGTCAAAATAGTCTTTTGCAGCAGAGTCTGTCATCAGCGTGTAGTCTTTCTTCAGCGCGCTGACAAATCCCTTGTTGAAGAGTGCCTCGCTGATAGAGTCGCTCTGGCCCTTGAACTCGTCCTTCAGGAAGGGCAGCATGCGCTGGCTTACCATCAGGGCTATCTGCTCTCCGGCGAAGTATGCCTTTGTCTTTTCGTCGATGCCCCTTGCCACGGCGTCTTCATATCCCTTGATGAAGTCGGCCATGTAGGCTGTGTCAACGCCGAAGCCCTGCTTCAGGTAGGGCACAAGGCCGTCGGTGCGCACCATGCCGGCTGAATAGCTGAGCGAGTCAGACTTGGTTATCAGACTAATCTTTGCAGGCTCCTCTACGGCCTTCTTGTCTTTCTTCTTCTTTGCGGCAGCGTCTGCCGTATTGAAAGAAGCACTCACCAGAATGGCGAGTGCTGCTAAAATTATTTTCTTCATTTAATTATTTGTTACCTAAACTGATAAGTTCTATTTTGAAGATAAGCACAGAGAAAGGCTTGATGTCTTTCTGCTCACGGTCGCCATAAGCGAGGTTCTGAGGTATTACAACCTCCCAAACGCTTCCGGCAGGCATGTGTGTCAGGGCTGTGGTCCATCCCGGGATTACCTGGTTGGCGCGCAGCGTTACAGGCTCCTTACGCTCGTAAGAGCTGTCGAACACCTTGCCGTCGATTGTCTTTCCTTCGTAGTGAACTTTTACGGTAGATGTATCTGTAGGCATCTCGCCCTTGCCTTCCTTGATAACTCTGTAGAGCACGCCGCCCTCGAGCTTCTTCACTCCGGCCTTCTTGGCATAGTCAGCAAGATATTTCTCGCCAGCCTTCTTGTTGGCGCCATACTGCTCCTCGATGGCCTTACTTCTGATAGCCTGCATCTTGAGCTGAGCCACGCGCTGAGCCTGCTCAACGGTCATGAGTCCGTTCTTGCCGGTTGTACCGCTGATGAAGCCTGCCATGAAGTTCTTCAGAGATATAGTCTTTGTCGAGTCGCTGCCGAAGAGTTCGTGGTTGATGCCCTTTACCATCTGGTTAGATATCTGCTGACCGATCTGTATACCTGCGTAGTAAGCGGCCTTCTTCTTGTCGTCGCCTGCGTTGGCTCCTTCGTTAAGTCCCTTGAAGAACTCGTCCATGTATGCTGTGTCTACTCCGAGTCCTCTTACCAGATAGTCCTTCAGACCCTGTGTCTGTGCCATACCTATGGCATAGCTCACTGTGTCGACATCGTTTTTCAGGTCTGCCTTAGGTGTTGAATTGCCGCAAGAAACCAATGATGCGGCTGCTACAGCCCAAACGGCTGCGAATGTAAGCTTTTTCATCTTTGTTTTTATTCGTTATTGTTTTATTTATTCTTTACTTTAACGGCTCCTGCCGCCATGCCGGGCTGCCCGCTTAGAGCACCTCGAGCAGCTCAACGTCGAATATCAGCGCTGCGTATGGAGGTATTGAAGCTCCTGCGCCGCCCTCGCCGTAGCCGAGGATGTAGGGTATGAAGAAGCGGTACTTGGCGCCTTCCTGCATCAGCTGCAAGCCTTCGGTCCATCCTGCTATAACCTGGTTGAGGGGGAACACTGCCGGCTCGCCGCGCTGTATGCTGCTGTCGAACACTGTGCCGTCGATGAGGAATCCCTCATAGTGACACTTCACCTGGTCGGTAGCCTTCGGCTTCTTGCCGTTGCCTTCCTTCAGCACCATATATTGCAGTCCGCTGGGAAGCGTAACCACGCCTTCTTTCTTGGCGTTCTCGGCCAGATATTTCTCGCCTTCAGCCTTGGCAACCTTTCCTTTCTCGGCGCGCTCGGCGTTGAGTTTCTCTTCCTGCTTGCGGAAGTAATCCTGTACTATTGTTTGCGCTTCACGGTTAGATACCTTGAGCTCGTTGCCCGCGATAACGTCCTTGATCGCCGCAGCGAAATCATCAATATTCAGCTCTGACGCACCCATCTGTGCCAGCTGGCGGCCGATGCCCAATCCTAAAGCGTAACTTACTTTATCCATTTTCTTTGTCTATTTGTTTATGATTACTACCTTAATAAAATCGTGCAAAGGTAGCATTTTTATCTGATTACGGAATTATTATTGAAGAAAAATCACTAATTTTGTGCATTGTTAATAGTCTTTTGGCCGGGCGGCGGCGCGCTGATGTGCCAACTGCAGGCGCCAGCCGCATCAAGCCGCACCAAGAACGACGGCTAGTCGGCCCGGGAAAGGACTGCCGGATAACCTTTTAACTATAGAAAAGTGATGAAGAAAATTGTTGTTCTTACTGGTGCCGGAATGTCGGTTGAGAGCGGGCTGAGCACGTTCAGGGACGCCGACGGACTGTGGGAGAACTATCCCGTGGCGCGCGTGGCCACACATGAGGCGTGGGAGACCGACCCCGTGTATGTAAATAACTTCTACAACATGCTGCGCAAGAAACTGCAGGCTGCCAGGCCAAACGAGGGGCACAGGCTCGTGGCGGCGCTCGAAGAGAAGTATGACGTAACGGTGGTTACGCAGAACGTGGACAACCTGCACGAGGAGGCAGGCAGCTCGAAGGTGATACATCTGCACGGCGAGCTGATGAAGGTGTGCTCGAGCCGCGACGTAGACAACCCCCACTTCATCAAGACGCTCACGCCCGACTGCCTTGAGGTGAAGCCCGGCGAGAAGGCCGGCGACGGCTCGCTGCTGCGCCCCTACATAGTGTTCTTCGGCGAGGCGGTGCCCAACATCGAGAAGGCGGCCGAAGAGGCCATGGGCGCCGACATCTTCGTAATCATAGGCACGTCGCTCAACGTCTATCCGGCGGCAGGCCTCGTGCAGTATGTCAAGCCCGGCGTGCCCGTATATCTCATCGACCCCAAGCCCGTGATGGCTGCCGGACGCCACGACGTGAAGCAGATAACGGCAGGAGCATCTGAAGGCATGCGCCAGCTGTCGGACATACTCATGAAGTGATGCCGGGGGCAAGGCGCCGTGTCAGTCAAGGACAATCATATCGACAGATGTAACGCGTTGTATTACAGACAGTTACATACGCACGTGCAAAACATGGCTTTTCAGGCTCTAAAAGGCCACGTTTTAGCGTGCAAAAGGCCACCTTTCGCAGTGTGAAAGGTGGCCTTTTGCACTTCTGCCCCGCAACGGCTGGCGGCAGAAGTGCCCGAAACCATGCGGAACTATTGCAAACAAAAACTAAACAAAAAGCATTTTTTGCTATGTTGTTGTCATATTTTAATTAAATTTGCAGCTGCAAACATCAGCGGACCTTGGCGCCGCCTGCACCTCAAGCGCTCACAGGGCGCATGGCCGGGGCCGGCGCCGGGCTGAATCGTATATGAAAATTAACAACTACAAAAGTCTTATGAACATTTCAAAACTAACGCTGTGCGCACTCATGCTGCTCGCCGTTGGCACGGCCGCAAAGGCACAGATGTCGGCCCACGACTACAACAGTCCGGTGGGCTGGGGCACTGTCGGCGGCACCATAACGGGTGGAAACGACGAGGGCGCCATCAAGGTGACCACCATGAGCGAGCTGAAAACGGCGCTCATCGGCACCTACAACCACACTGTGTATATTGAGGGAGAGATTGAAATAACAGGACAGATAGGTCTCGAGAACGTGCAGAACAAGACCATCTACGGACTGCCCGGCTCGGCGCTGGTAAACAGCACACACTCTACCGACAAGAAAAAGAGCGGCATACTGTCGTTCAAGAACAGCAAGAACATCATAATACGCAACGTTACGTTCAAGGGCGCGGGCGCTTATGATATTGACGGCAACGACAATCTTAACCTCACTAACTGCAACTACGTGTGGGTTGACCACTGCGACTTTCAGGACGGCGTGGACGGAAACTTCGACTGCAACAACGGTTCCGACCATATCAGCGTTACATGGTGCCGCTTCCGCTATCTGAAAGAACCTTGGGCAGGAGGCTCAGGCGGAGCCGACGACCACCGCTTCAGCAACCTCTGGGGCGGAAGCGACAGCGAGACCGAGAGCGAGGGTAAGCTGCGCACCACATTCTACAGCTGCTGGTGGGACGAGGGATGCCGCGAACGTATGCCGCGCATACGCTTCGGACAGGTGCATCTGCTCAACTGCCTCTATTCGTCGTCGGTTGCCAACTATTGCATCGGCACAGGCTACAAGTGCAACGCGTATGTTGAGAAGTGCGTGTTCGACGGCGTTAAGAATCCTTGGAAAAACTATGCCACAAGCGGCAAATACACCGACTATAACATAACCATGACCGGCAACCAGGGCGCCAAGGACGAGCAGAAGCGCTCAGGCAGCATAGATTACTTTGTGCCTTCTGACCACTATCAGCTCGACGGCTACGACGTCAGCCTGGTTGACAGCGAGGTAAGAGCCTACGCCGGAGCCACTCTCAGTGTTGAATACGGACAGGGCGTAACCACGGCAATAAGCAATCCGGGCGCTGATGGCGCAGCCGTGAAGTCGGTTACATATTATTCTCCGTCGGGCATGAAGCTGTCAGAGCCGCAGAAGGGCCTCAACATCGTTGTCAGGAAGACGGCCGACGGCAGGGTTATGACATCGAAAGTGATGATAAAATAAACCTTAAAAAAACAATAAAGCACAATGGAAAACGAAATTAAAGACAACATCAAGTTGCCCGACAACGCCTTCACCGAGTTGAAGGAGGGCGAGGAATACCAGCCCGTGATGAGCCCCGACAAGGCTTTTCCCGAAGTTAACGGCTGGTCGGTTACGTGGGGCGTGCTCATGGCCATACTGTTCTCGGCCGCAGCCGCTTACCTTGGCCTGCGCGTAGGCCAGGTGTTCGAGGCCGCCATACCTATAGCCATCATAGCCGTGGGCGTGTCGACGGCAGCCAAGCGCCGCAACCCGCTGGGCGAGAACGTCATCATACAGAGCATCGGAGCATGCTCAGGTGCGGTGGTGGCAGGTGCCATATTCACCCTTCCCGCCATCTACATCCTCAAGGACAAGTATCCCGAGATGGGCGCCTCGTTCATCAACATCCTGCTCAGCTCGCTGCTGGGAGGCATATTGGGCATACTGTTCCTCATACCTTTCCGCAAGTATTTCGTCAAGGACATGCACGGCAAATATCCCTTCCCCGAGGCCACTGCCACCACTCAGGTGCTTATCAGCGGCGCTAAGGGCGGCAAACAGGCCAAGCCGCTGCTGCTTGCAGGACTTGTGGGCGGTCTTTACGACTTCATAGTTGCAACCTTCGGATGGTGGAACGAGAACTTCACCACGCGCGTGTTCGGCTGGGGCGAGATGCTCGCCGATAAGGCCAAGCTGGTGTTCAAGGTCAACACGGGAGCCGCCCTGCTGGGCCTCGGCTACATCGTCGGCCTCAAGTATGCCTTCATCATCTGCGTAGGCTCGCTGGCTGTTTGGTGGCTCATAGTGCCCGCCATGGCGCTCATGTATCCCGACACGGTGCTCAACCAGTGGGATCCGTCAATAAGCACCGCCGTAGGAGCCATGGCGCCTGAAGACATCTTCAACGCTTACGGCAAGTATATCGGCATCGGCGGCATAGCCATGGCCGGCATCATAGGCATCATCAAGTCGTGGGGCATCATCAAGCAGGCCGTAGGTCTTGCCGCAAAGGAGATGAAGGGCAACAAGACTGCTGCCGAGAAGCTGCCCCGCACACAGCGCGACATCCCCTTCAAGATTATCGCCATAGGCTCGATAGCCACGATAATAATCACCTTCATATTCTTCTGGGCCGGCGTAATGGAGGGCAACCTGCTCTTCGCCGTTGTGGGCATACTGCTCGTTGCCGTAATAGCCTTCCTCTTCACCACGGTGGCTGCCAACGCCATTGCCATCGTAGGATCTAACCCTGTGTCGGGCATGACGCTCATGACGCTCATCCTTGCCTCTGTGGTTATGGTGGCAGTAGGCCTTAAAGGCACGGGCGGCATGGTGGCTGCACTCATCATGGGCGGCGTGGTATGTACGGCGCTGTCGGTTGCAGGCTCGTTCATCACCGACCTTAAGATAGGCTACTGGCTCGGCTCTACACCACGCAAGCAGGAGACATGGAAGTTCCTCGGCACTCTGGTTTCAGCTGCAACCGTCGGCGGAGTTATGATTCTGCTCGACAAGACCTACGGATTTGCCAGCGGACAACTTGCCGCTCCTCAGGCCAACGCCATGGCGGCAGTGATCGATCCGCTCATGAACGGCATCGACGCACCGTGGGTTCTCTATGCCATAGGAGCCGTCATAGCCATCGTGCTGACATGGCTCAAGGTGCCTGCACTGGCCTTCGCCCTCGGTATGTTTATCCCAATACAGCTCAACATACCGCTGCTCATCGGCGGAGCCATCAACTGGTATGTTACAACACGCTCTAAGAACGAGGAAGTAAACAGGGAGCGCGGCGAGAAAGGAACGCTCATTGCCAGCGGATTCATTGCCGGAGGAGCGCTCATGGGCGTTGTAAGTGCACTGCTGCGCTTTGCCGAAGTTGACGTGCTCAACACCGAATGGCTGGCCAACCCGCTGTCTGAGATATGCTCGCTCGTGGCTTATGCCCTGCTCATCGTTTATCTGATAAAGAGCACCAAGAAGGCTTAAAGCCCGGCTGAAGCACGATTTAGAGAAGCAAAATGAGGCCTGCAACAGGGCCATGACATATAAATCCGGACTTATGCGACATCGTAAAGATGCATAAGTCCGGATTTTTTATTGCCTGCCGCAGCGGCATCCGGCGCACATACTGCTGTAGGCATAAGGCCGTATGCAGCGCGGCCTCACCCCGTAAGGCTGTCTGAATAAAAAGGAAATGAAGATAACGGCAAATTAAAGGGACGGCTAACGATGACGCGCAAGACAGAGAAGGCTGAACGGAAGACGGATTAAGACAAGATGGAAGGTGGATTAAGACAAAATGGAATTCAGATTAAGGCAGAATAAAATACGGATTAAAGCAGAATAAGACGAACTTAAAAGACAGGCAGGAACAATAAAAAAGCAGGACGGCGGCTGCCGTCCTGCTCTGTATTTGTCATTGCTTGAACTCTCTGTAAGGATGATTCAGGTCGAGATAATGGAAGTTGTGCTGGCGCTGGGCGTTGTGTTTTGGTATAGTCATGTAGTCGCCATACTTGTTAGACAGATATGTGTCATAGTCTGCCACGCCCATCACCTTGGTATCTTCAAAGGTGTATGGCACCGGCGTTCCCAGTATCTTCTTGTCCATTGCGCCCTTTGAGCCGTCGTCGTAGTCGGCCACAAGGCGACATTTGTCGTAGCTGTAGCGGTGGAGCAGGCGGCTGATGCGCTGCTGAACTTCAGCAAGCGTGTACATGCGGCGGCACAGCAGGGGCACCCACGAACTTGGTCCGTGGCCGTGCTTGTAGGGGTCGCGGAAGAGCAGATAGAGCACTCGCTTGTAATATTCGTAGCGTGCGAAGTGGAGCTTGCGTGCCACTGCGCCCTCGGGCACTCCGTCGATGGGGAACACGTCGAGATAAATGCCGCCCAGATACTTAAGGTGCATGCGCTCTATGAGCGTGGTGTCGGCATCCTGAATCTTGGCAAACGGCAGCGGATAGACGCCGTCGTTCTCGGCGCAGACCATCTCATAGGGCTTAGGCAGCCACTCTGCGGCATGCTCAATGAGGCGGGGGGAGTCAGGGCGAGGCATGGCAATGTCGAGGTCGTCGTCCCAGGGAATGAAGCCCTTGTGCCTCACCGCCCCTATCATTGTGCCTGCCCAGATGTAGTAGCGCAGGTTGTGCTCGCGGCAGACGTTGTCTACAGCCTTTAGCGTTTCGAGTATTCTGAGCTGCAGCTCACGTATGTTGTATTCAGCCATAACAGCTTTTTGTTTTATGTATGATGATTGTCGGCCTTCTGACGGCATGTGTCAGAACAGCTCACTGGGTATCAGTTGTGAAGCCTGATTAAAGTCTTCAACGGTGTCGAGCTCTATAGAGAAGAGGTCGGAGGTGTCCACCACGCTGAACTTGTGGCCCTGCGGGATGAGCCGCTCGAAGGCTCTCTCATAGAATATGTCCACAAGATGCTCGCCCTCAATCATGCGGTCGAGCTCGCTGAACAGCGCCTCTGAATAGTCGGCGCATATCTTCTCTATGCCGATAGACTCGCCTATGGCCTTGTCTATGCTGCATGTCTTGCTTATCTCGCTCACCTTTCCGTCTTCGTCGGTTATCACCTTAATCTCTTCCTCGCCCAGCTTGTGGCTGTTGAGCGCAAGGGTTGTGTCGGGCGCTGCAAGCACACGCTCCACTATGCGGCCGTCGAAGAGGATGTCGCTGTCGAGCAGCATAAACTCGCGTCTGGCGACATAGGGCTTTGTGAGCCACAGAGAATATATGTTGTTGGTGGTCTTGAAGTCGGCGTTCTCAATGAAGTGGAAGTCGATGTCGGGATAGTTGCCCTCGAGAAACAGGCGTATCATGCCTCCGCGATAGCCCGTAACCACCACTATCTGCCTTATTCCGGCAGCCACAAGACTGTCTACCGTGCGCTGCAGTATGCACTTGCTGCCAACGCGCAGCAGGCACTTCGGGCGGTCGTCTGTGAGCGGACGCAGCCGCGACGCCATTCCGGCGGCTAATATTACGGCTATCATCGCTTTGCAACTTTTAGTATTATGTCGGCCACCATGCGGTTCTGCTCCCTGCGTCCGAGGGTTATTCGCATGTGCGAGTTGATGTCAGGCTCGTCCATAAACTTCACCTTATAGCTCTGTCCGGCAAATTCCTGCTGCAGGCTTATATCTCTGTCCTTCAAATTCCTGCTGCAGGGCGGCCTTCAGTTCGATAGGATATTTAATGAGGATGAAGTTCGCCATCGACTTATACACCTTGAATCCGGGCAGAGAGCCTATCTCGTCGGTGTACATGCGGCGCGCCTCGTCCATCACGCGGGCTATCTCGCGGTAGTGGGCGTCCGACTTAAGGGCGGCAATGCCGATCTCCTCCGACAGGCGGTCGTATCCCAGATACTTGTTGGCATAGCGGCTGAAGCGCTCCATCGTCTCGCCCTTGCCTATGAACCCGAAGCCAAGGCGCAGGCCCGGCAGTCCGTAGAACTTAGACAGCGTGCGGCAGAATATTATGTTGGGATATTTTGCTATGAGGTTTCTTATGTAAGATATGTCTTCGGTTACATACGACGCATAGGCCTCGTCGACGAGCACAACGGTAGTGGCAGGCACCATGCCCACCAGCTGCTCGAGCTCATCAGGCGTGAGTCCGTTGCCCGTAGGATTGTTGGGCGACGCCACGAGCAGTATCTTCGGGTTCTCCTCAGCTATCATGCGGCGCAGCCCGTCGAAGTCGTATGCAAACGAGTCTTCGGTCTCATACACAGGATATTGCAGCGTGCGGCCGTCAACCTCGTCGGCTATCGACTTGTAATACCACCACGAAAACTTGGGTATCAGCATGGTCTTGTTGCCGTCGCTGCCCGTAAGGAAGTAGTGAACGGCCATCTTCAGCAGGTCCTCTGCGCCGTAGCCCAGCACAATCTGCTTCTCGTCGATGCTGTATTGTTCTGAAAGGAATACCGAGAATATGCTCTTCTTCCCCTGATCATAGATACGTGTGTAAAAACAGAGCTTGTTAAGATCAAAATTCTTAATTGCGTCCTTTACCTCTTGAGAAGGCTCGAAATTAAATTCGTTCCTGTCAAGATAATTTAATTCTGTTTTCATATATATTTATATTTGATTGCAAAGGTAAATATATTTTATATAAAATTCTAATTTTAGCGCTAATTATTTGTCTTTCAGGAGTGTTTTATGGCGGTCGGTCTGAATTATAGACCATATCATCGGTTATAACGGCACAAACTGCCGACAGGCAGGCACGGCGGAGCGGCACGCGAGGAGGCGTTTTGCGAAAGCATACCTTTCGCCTTGCAAAAGGTATGCTTTCGGCACGTAAAAGGCCGTCTTTTAGCGTGTAAAAGACGGCCTTTTGCAATGCGTTGAATATCAGTATGTTACGAAGGCTTTGCCGACTGGCTTCATGACGGGGCTCAAACCTGACCTAAATGATGCGCCTGAAGCCTTCGGACCAGCTTAATACGTGAGCAGCTATAGCGGCTTTCAGCCGGCTGCGTTGGCTGCGCGGTCGCTCTCGATGAGCTTCAGCAGCTTGTCAACGGCTTCGGCCTCGGGTATGTTCTTCTCCACGCATTCCTTTCTGCGGTAGAGCGATATCTTGCCGCGTCCGGCGCCCACATATCCGTAGTCGGCGTCGGCCATCTCGCCCGGACCGTTCACTATGCAGCCCATTATGCCTATCTTGAGGCCCTTCATGTCCTTGGTGGCCTCCTTGATGCGGGCTATCGTAGAACGTAGGTCGTAGAGTGTGCGGCCGCATCCGGGACAGCTGATATATTCGGTCTTCGACGTTCTCAGTCGTGCAGCCTGCAGTATGCCGAACGCCGTGGCGTCGATGTCGGCTGCCGAGAGCGTGCCGTCGTTCATGAGCCACAGTCCGTCGGTCAGTCCGTCGAACATCAGCGCGCCCATGTCGGCTGCCGCCTCAAGCTGGAAGTCACCCTTCTCGTCCTGCGAGTGGCGGTACATCTGGCAGAATACAACGGGATTGGTGAGTCCTGCCGACATCATGTCGTGCAGCAGGGCGCGCTGCTCGCCGAGGCGGTTCTGATGGTTGCTGACGCATATCACCACCACTTCGGGGTGCGACTTGAGGCAGGCTGTGTATTCGTCGGTGTCGACGCCAAACTGGAGTACAAGGAATTTCAGCGGCGCGTCCACTGAAGATATCAGCGGCACGGCGTTATATGGAAATATGGGATATACGCCGGTCTTGTCTTCGAGGTCAGCATACACGCCGAAGTCTACGATGTAGCGCTGTCCGGCAACGCACTCTGCGGGCAGAGTCTGACCTGTGTATATATAGTCGGGCGTCATGTCCTTGCCTGCAGCATCAGCCGGAGCGGCGTCGCTGCCGAGGCGCGATGATATCACAACGGGCACGTTGTCGCCTCCGATGTTCATCACGGCACGTGTCTTGCGGCGCTCGGGCGATGTCCAGCAGAAGCCTTCAAAGGCCTTGCCCGGTATGAGCATGTGGCCCTGTTTCTTGCCGACATAGTCTACAAGGTGGCGCGCCACGGGTATCTCAGCCTCTGGCTCCTCGCTCAGCGACACGCGTATGGTGTCGCCAATGCCGTCAGACAGCAGCGCTCCGATGCCCACGGCACTCTTTATGCGGCCGTCTTCGCCCTCGCCCGCCTCGGTTACTCCGAGGTGCAAGGGATACTTCATGCCTTCCTTGTCCATAGCCTCGACGAGCAGGCGAACCGACTGCACCATGACAACCGTGTTGCTGGCCTTTATCGAGATTACCACATCCGTGAAGTTTTCACGCTTGCATATGCGCAGAAACTCCATGCAGCTCTCCACTATTCCGGCAGGTGTGTCGCCGTAGCGGCTCATTATGCGGTCGGAGAGCGAACCGTGGTTTACGCCTATGCGTATGGCCGTGTGGTTCTCGCGGCAGATGTTGAGGAAGGGCACAAACTGCTTTTCTATCTTCTGCAGCTCTGCGGCATATTCCTCGTCGGTATATTCAAGTTTCTTGAACGTGCGCGCCGGGTCGACATAGTTGCCCGGATTTATCCTCACCTTCTCGGCATACAGCGCGGCCACATCGGCCACGTGAGGATTAAAGTGGACGTCGGCCACGAGCGGAGTGTTATATCCCCTGCTCCTCAGTCCGGCATTGATGTTCTTCAGGTTTTCGGCCTCGCGCACGCCCTGTGTGGTGAGTCTCACATACTCTCCTCCGGCTTCAATTATGCGTATGGCCTGCTCCACGCTTCCCTCGGTGTCGTTGGTCGACGTGGTTGTCATCGACTGTATCCTCACCGGATTGTCTCCTCCCAGCGGAGTTGCGCCCACATTGACAACCGAACTATCCCTTCGGGTGTAATTAAAGATGTCCATGACTTGTACTTTTTTAGGAGTTAAAGTAGTTAAAGAAGTTATCGCTCACGGCGTGAGCTAAGTAGTTAAAGTCATATGTCATGATGATGTCTTCGTCAACGCCTGTCGTCCTGCACTAAAGCAGGGCCGTTAAAGAGAAACATCTTAACTGTCATATATCTCAGAATGCTGCATAGCAATGTTTGCCTACACAGATTTCCACTAAGCAAAGCACAGAAATGACATGCACTAACTTTGCCTGCCATAACAGACAAGGCATTTGACTTTAACTACTCAGCTCACGCCGTGAGCGATAACTTCTTTAACTACTTTAACTCCTGAATTATAAATCAATTTGTCTTATACTCATACTTCACCTCGGCGAGGTCTTTGTTGGCCTTCTCGATTTTGGCTCCCAGTCCTGCCTTATAGTCAGCAAGGCGTGCGGCAACCTCTTCGTCGGCCAGCGCAATCATCTCTACGGCCAGTATGGCAGCGTTCATTGCGCCGTTTACGCCAACCGTAGCAACAGGTATTCCCGGGGGCATCTGTATGATGCTAAGCATGGCGTCGAGACCGTCGAGCATACCCTTGATGGGCACTCCGATAACCGGCAGAGTGGTAGACGCTGCTATAACGCCCGGCAGGGCGGCAGCCATTCCGGCTCCGGCTATTATCACCTTGATGCCGCGCTCCTTGGCTCCTTTGGCAAAAGCCTCAACAGCGTCGGGCGTGCGGTGGGCCGACAGGGCGTTAACCTCAAACGGGATGTGCATCTCGTCGAGAAACTTACATGCCTTCTCCATAACGGGCAGGTCGCTCGTGCTGCCCATGATGATACTTACTAATGGTTTCATATTAAGCTTGTTTTATTTTAAATATACATTATCTGGTCGAAACTTTTGCGGCTTGCGGCCACAACACAGAGAGCCGCAGGCACAAAGACGCACTGCTCAGAACAGCAGCACAGACACAAACGAGCATGCCACGCCTGCCAAATAGCCCAGCACAACCTGGCGCAGAGAATGCTGACGCAGAATCATGCGGTTCGTGCCTACCATGCCGGCAAGCAGCAGCACAATGCAGAGCCACCACACCGGATTGAACGAAAATATAACTGAAAAAGCCAGCAACGCACCGGTAACGCCGCCGATGGCTGCCGTATGGGTGGATATCTTGATGAAAAGATTTATGATGGCGCAGGCCACCTGTATCACAAGGGCTGCTATAAGGATGCTCCCCATGAAGTGGGGCACATGGGTGGCAGCCATTATGTAATAGCACAGAAGATAAGAAAAAATGGATATCACATAAGGAATGGCGCGCCTCTCGCGGCTGCCCAGCTCTATGAGCGTCCAGCCCTGATAGCGCCGGTAGAAACGGATAAGGGCCGTAGGAAGAAATACCGTGAACAGATAGAACATCAACAGCAGGAACAGCTTGTAGGTCAGGGGCAACAGGCTGAGGTAACTGAAGATGAAAAGAATCAAAAGGCCTAATATCGGAAGATAGAAAGGCGTGAACAGAACGCTCAGCACCTTGGCCGTGAAAATAATCTCTTTCTCTTTCATTTCTTTCTTAGTCGGGCGACGGGGATGCCCAGCTGCTCGCGATATTTTGCTATCGTGCGGCGTGCCACGGGGTATCCGCTCTCGTTCATCTTATCCTTTATGGCGTCGTCGCTTAGCGGGCGGCGCTTGTCTTCGTTGTCAATTATGTCCTTAAGGGCGGCCTTTATCTTGCGCGTCGACATCTCCTCTCCGCTCTCTGTCTTAACGCTGTCGCTGAAGAAGTGGCGCAGCTTGAACGTGCCCCAGCGTGTCTGGGCATACTTCATGTTGCTTACGCGCGATATGGTGGATATGTCGAGGCCTGTCTTGTCGGCCACATCCTTGAGTATCATGGGCTTCAGGTCGCTCTCGTCGCCGTCCTGAAAGTATGCCTTCTGTATGTCTATTATGGCCTTCATCGTTACATACAGAGTGTGGCGGCGCTGCTTTATGGCGTCGATAAAGCCCTGGGCGCGCTCCACCTTCTCCTTGGCGTAGAGCAGGGCCTCCTTCTCGCTGCGGCTCATCTTGCTCTTGTTCTTCTGGTAACTCTTCACCATGTCGGTGAAGGAGTCTGACACATAGAGGTCGGGCACGTTGCCGCTGTTGATATAGAACGACACAGTGCCGTCGTCGGCCGTGTCTACTATAAAGTCGGGAGTTATCTGCTGGATGTTGCGTCCCTCGGTCTCGCCGAGCGAAGAGCCTGGCTTCGGGTTGAGCTTCAGCAGTTCGTTGTGAACCGTCTTCACGGTGTCGGTGTCGATGCCGAGCTGCGATGCTATCTTGTCCCAGCGCTTGTTCATGAACTCGTCGAAGCATTCTGTTATCACACGCTCCATCATCGAGCGCATCTCCGACTTGTCCCTGCGCCTTATCTGCAGCAGGAGACACTCGCGCAGGTTGCGTGCGCCTATGCCGGCGGGGTCGAACGTCTGCAGCACATGCAGCACATGCTCTATCTCATGCTCGCTTGCATCTATGTTATGGTATATGGCCAGCTCGTCGCTCAGCGTGGCAATGTCCTTGCGCAGAAGTCCGTCGCCGTCGAGCGAACCGATGAGATACTCCATAATCTCGTGCTCGCGGGGCGTAAGCTCCACGTCTACCATCTGCTCCTTGAGCCTGTCGTAGAACGACACCTGGTCGCCGTAGGTTATCTCCTCATAGTCAGCATTCTGGTTGTTGCTTGCCACATACTGCGCGGCCTCAGGCATCTCGTCGTCCATTCCGATGCCCGAAAGGGCCTGGTCGAGCGCCGACTCGCGCTCCTCACGCTCGTTGACGGTGTCAAAGTCGTCGTCTTCGTCTGAACCGGAAACGCTCTCATGCATGTCGTCGGCAGGCTGAACGTCGTCTGGCCCGGCAACTTCAAGGGCTGGATTGTCGTCAATCTCGGCCGCCACGCTGTGCTCCAGTTCTGTCAACGGCATTTCAAGCAGATGCACCACGAGCATCTGCTGCTGAGTGAGGCGCTGTGTCTGAACCTGTTTCTGCGCCTGTGTCTGAATGAGATTTTGTGCCATAACGCTGCAAAATTAATATTTTTCCGTGAAGAAGAGTAATTAATACTGAATATTTTTCCTTACGGCCCCAAAAGGTTCTGCTCACCATAAGCGGTGTGCCGGCTGCGCTTATCACAACCTGCCACACGGCCATACGGGGCAGTCTGCCAAGGCCTGCGTAACACGCTGTTATCCAAACACTTGCAATATGCCGTCTTTTAGGTTCTAAAAGGTGGCATATCAGGAGCTAAAAGGTGGCCTTTTGCAACCTGAAAGGGCACATATTGCATCACAGCCACTAATTCTTATACGTGTCGAGCTTGTCAAGATAGTATTTCTTAAAGTCGCTCCAGCGATAATAAGGCGCGCAGTCGGTCTCTACGGGGAGCGTTGCCTCGTTCTCGTTGAGCAGCACCTTTACGAGCACGTCATTGTCGTTGCGGCTGCGGCGATAGAACACCAGCTGTATGTTTGCGCCCATCGGGAACACCTTATAGTTGATCCATCCCTTGCTCTCAAGACTGTCGAGACTTGATATCTGACTGTCGTAACCGTTGATGCCGAGCAGACATGTCAGCGGCAGCACCATCGTCTCGTGACCAAAACGCAGCGTTGCACCGGGCCTGTCGAGGGCTATGCAGCTGTCGGCCTGATGTATTATGTTGCGCAGGAGGTTGCGCTGCGAGAAGGGCTGAGTGGCTCCGTTGAGCGGACATGCGCCGTAGTTGATATACCACCACGTGTTCTCCATCTGCCAGTTGGCGTAAAGTTCGTCGTCGGTGAATATGTCGTAGAGCGTAATCTTGTGGCGGAGCTCCGAGCTCTGCAGGTTTGATGCCAGCGAGAAGAGCTTATAGTTGAGGTCAGAAGCGTCCACTTCATACCTAACATAGCTGCTGTCGCTGAACAGACTTAGCATCAGCCGCTCAGGATTTACGCGGCGGCTGCAATATTCTTTCCACATAACTTCGGCGCGGCGGGGCATCTTCTGCGCATAAAGCGCAGGGTCGCTCTGGTTCATGTAATACATGTCGTGCATGCTCGCGTCGTGCTTTATCGTCAGTTTGGGGTTCATCAGGAGCAGCTGCTGCATCTCGTTCTCCATCGACAGGATGCAACGTATCACCACGGTGCTCTTTGCATCTACCACGACATTGCCCTTGAACACCTCGGGAAAGCGCTCATACATGCGGCGGGCTATCTGCCTGTGCTGCTCAGCTCCAAGCTCGGTGAGCTCTCCCAGGCGGCCTGCTGCCTCGTCGCGGAGCATCGTCACGCGTCTGAGCACATCCTTTCCGAGCGGCGTAAGCTTTCCGAGGCTGTCGGCACGGGCAAGGACACGCACCGGGACATCATAGTCGTCAGGACTTATCAGATAGCGCGAGCCGTGGCGGCCGTAATGACTTATATAGAAAGGACTGTAACCTTTTGGGGCGGGCGTCAGCTTTTTCTGAGACGGACCGGGATAAGCCAGATAGTTGCTGGCCGAAAGACACACATTGTTTCTTATCTCATCACGGGCTGTCTGTGCTTCAAGCGGAGACTGAAAAAGTAAAAAAGACAGGACTAAAAGCAATAATTTATCCATAAAACAACTGTTTTTTTATTTCTTTACCGCAAAGATACTTAAAAAATGACGTTATTATTCATTATTCCAAAGAAAAATGATAATTTTGCAGCCCGAAATTATCTGAATGAAATGAAAATAGGCGTTGGCCTATAACAAACAACCTCCTGCATATTGACTATTATTTTAATTACACAGAAACGATTTTAGGATATTCTGTGCAAGGATTGTCTGTGCAATAAGATTTAGCATAATGAAATCGCTATCATGACATATCCTGAATTACGGCCGGAATGCCGGCAAGTTTTATAAGATGACATAGCATGTAATAAAAAATAATAATTAATAAAAGAAATGGGAAGAAACAAAAGACAAGACTATGACCACACAGACGAATCGGAGGTATTTAAGAAAAAGAGTCTGATGGCCGCCAAGAACCGCAAGAGAATGTCTAAGATCGTGTTTGCGGTAATGTGCCTGCTTGCAGCGTTCGTCGTTGCAGCATGTATGCTCAGCTATTTTTTCAACTTTGTCTGACCTGCAAGAGCCTTGAGGCAACGCTTCTGCTGCCGCCGGGGCCGTGTCTTGAAACAAAAAAAGCGCGGAAAGCCTTAACAGATGCTTTCCGCGCTTTTTATATCCGACTGTGAATTAATCGTCTTCTTCTACTGAGAATTCGTCCTTACCAACTCCGCATAGAGGGCAAACCCAATCTTCTGGAAGGTCCTCAAATGCTGTTCCGGGCTGTATGCCGTTATCAGGATCGCCTACTTCGGGGTCATATACATAACCGCAAGTGTCACAAATGTACTTTTTCATAATGCTTACTTTTTAATTAATAAATTAGATATTAACTGATAGTTTATTTTCTGCCGCACATCACGAACTCAGCCCTTGCAGCTATCTGTTCGGGCGAAATGTTCTTGAGGCACGAGTAGTCGCCTCTGATGCAGGGCTTGTTTCCGAATATGCTGCATGGCCGGCAGGGCAGATCTATCTGCACCGCGTTCTCCATGCTCTGTCCCCAGCCCATGAATCCGGCAAAGGGATGCGTTGCGCCCCATACGCTGACCACCGGCGTGGCTGTAAGCGATGCCATGTGCATGTTGGCGCTGTCCATTGAAATCATGAGGTCGAGATGGCTCATCAGAACAAGTTCGAGACTTATGCCGTCGAGCTTTTCGGCCACGCTTTCACACTGTTTGTATTTTGAGCACCACTCACCAAAGTATTCGGTCTCGCGCTGTCCCTTGCCGAAGAGGAATATGCGGCAGTCGGGATGGCGCTCTGTCAGGAGCCTTATGACCTGCTCCATGAGCCGCGGAGGATACACTTTGCCCTCGTGGGCGGCAAACGGGGCTATGCCAATCCACTTCTCCGTGAACTCGCCGCTGCGCCTGATGCTCTCCGGCAGCAGGCCAATGTCGCCTCCGCCTTCGGGGAATATCGACTTGAAGTCGAGCTTTATGGGGTAGCCCAGGCGTGCAAGCACATCGGCATAGTTGCTGAACGGCGACGGCTGCTGCACGAGTTTCTTGTCCGACATGGCCACGAGCTGCCTGCGGCCGCTGCGGTGCTTGTCGATGTGAGCCACCTTATAGCGGTCTATGTTGAAGCGCATGCGCAGATAGTCGGAGCGCAGCACGCTGTGGAAGTCGGCTATGGCGGTGAAGTTCTTTGCCGTGAGTCGGCGGTAGAGAGCGTTGAGCCCTTTCACTCCGTCATACTCATCCTTGATGTCAGCCTCCATGAAGCTCACGTTGGACGGCATGCGCTCGAAGAACGGGCGCGCAAAGGGCTTGCTCAGCATGGTTATCCTCACGTCGGGATACTGCCTTGCGAGCGAATAGACCACGGGCACGGTCATGGCCACGTCTCCCATGGCCGAGAATCTCATTATGAGTATGTGCTCTGTCCTCATTTATTATTTTTGGCGTATAACACCGGGTTTGTGGCCGGGTCGTTATACATTTTCATCTGCTTGTAAACCTTCATGTACTTTCTGCCGGCCTCGATGTCGTCGAGCAGCTGGTCGATGGCTGTCCCGAGGTCAACCTGCTGCTGCATCAGCACATCCAGCTTGGCCCTGCACCTTTCGCGGTGTTCAGGGTCGGCGTCGGCGCGCTCTGTCTGCTCCTTCATGTGGTATATCTTCAGCGCGAGTATCGACAGGCGGTCGATGGCCCATGCGGGGCTCTCGGTGTTTATGCGTGCGTCGGGCATTACCTTCACGTCCTTATACTTGTCCCTGAGCCAACTGTCTATCTGCTCCACGAGGTCTGTGCGGTCCTGGTTGCTGCGGTCTATGCGGCGCTTCAGCAGCAGAGCCTCTGCCGGGTCAATCTGCGGGTCGCGTATGATATCCTCAAGGTGCCACTGCACGGTGTCTATCCAGCACTTCATATACAGGCTGTTCTCTATCGTGCCCTCTCCGTAGGGGTTGTTCACCTTGGTGTCAACGTCGTCGGCCTGGTGATAGTCGTTTATCGCCCGGCTGAAAATCTCGTTACAAAGTTCGGTAAATGCCATTTGCTCTTGTTTTAGTTAATACTTCTGCTGACGTGCCGCAGGCATAGCCGGCATGTCCGGCCGGAGCACTGACGGCGCTATTATATTAAATGCAAAGCTAATAAATTATTTTTAATCAGCCAACAAAACAGAATATTTTTCGTAACTTTGGACTTGTATTTGAACACCGGCGGCTGCACAACGCTATGGCTGCGTGCACCGCGGAGCATAAATCATTGTTATTATGAAAATTGTGATTGACGACAAGATTCCCTACATACGCGACGCCATAAGCCGCATAACAGGCGACGCCGTGTATCTGAAGGGGAGCGAGATAGGACCCGGCGACGTGCGCGACGCCGACGCCCTGATTGTCAGGACGCGCACCCGATGCGACGAGCAGCTGCTCAGCGGCAGCCGCGTAAGGTTCGTGGCAACGGCCACCATAGGCTTCGACCACATAGACGCAGCCTACTTGGAGCGCGCCGGGATAGAATGGATGAGCTGTCCGGGATGCAACTCTGCCTCAGTGGCCCAATATCTGCGCTCGGTGCTGATACTGCTCAAAAGAGATAAGGGCATGCGCCCCGAAAACTCAACGATAGGCATCGTGGGCTGCGGACACGTAGGGTCGAAGGTGGCGCAAGTGGCAGCCGGCATGGGCATGCGCGTGCTCGTGTGCGACCCGCCGCGGCAGGAACGGGGCGACGCAGGCACGTTTGTAGCGATGAAAGACATCGAGGAGCAGTGTGACGTGATAACATTCCACGTGCCGCTCGTAAAGGACGGCCCCCACCCCACGCTGCACATGGCCGACGCCGACTTCTTCGGTCGGCTGCAGCGCAGGCCTGTCATAATAAACACGAGCCGAGGAGCCGTGGTAGACAACGACGCGCTGCTCGACGCCCTTATATATAATAAGGTGAAAGATGCCGTGATAGACACCTGGGAACACGAGCCGCAGATAAGCCTCAGGCTCATGGACAGGGCATGGATAGCCACGCCTCACATAGCAGGCTACAGCGCCGACGGCAAGGCTAACGCCGACAACATGGTGATAAGCGGCCTATGCCGCCACTTCGGCATCAGCGTGCCGTGCATCATAAGTCCGCCCGAACTGCCTCAGGACTTCGTTGCTGCCGCCGACCCCGACGACCTGAGCCTGCAGCTCTACAATCCGCTCGACGACAGTTCGCGGCTGAAGGCATCGCCCGAAAGCTTCGAGGAGCTGCGCGGCAACTATCCGCTGCGGCGCGAGTCGGCCCCCGCAGGCAGGGCGTAATCATGCCTGCGGCACATGCACACAGCACAGCATAAACGGAAAACTGTCAGCAGGCATCATCCGGCTTTATCCGTAGTGTGCATCCACGCCCCAGCCGTCTTTCCGTGCTATATCGGCATATTTCCGCCCGTTTCTTCCTGACAAAGGCCTCTATGCCTGCGAAAAATCAAGCGGAAACAAGCCCGACATAAAGCAAAAAGCAGGCTGCATCACAACACCCGATATGCAGATAAGCGGCGCCAGCATGCCGGCATGAAGACCGACCACCATCCGCCTTGGCATACGCCCGGCAGGGCCGTCTTGCAAAACATGACCTTTTGCCTTCCAAAAGGCCACATTTCGTCCTCCAAAAGGGCACCTTTTAGCGTCTAAAAGGTGCCCTTTTGCAACCCTCTGTAATACAGGCATTTATGCCGCATGCCGCCGACTGGGCCGTAAGCAGTCTGTATACAACATGCCCGCTGTGTGCGCACAAAATTCAACAAAACCGACAAAATCAACACAAAAACGGTGTAAAAAGACAACAAAACTTGCACACTATAACGGCATGTGTGCAACTTTGGGCTCTTTTTTTGCAAAAATATTTGCACACTTAAATAAAAATTCGTTCCTTTGCACCGATTTTTGGAATTGGAATTTATTTATAAACATTTTTAAAACATTACAATCATGTCAGAAATTGAATCAAAAGTAAAAGCTATTATCGTTGACAAACTTGGTGTTGATGAAACAGAAGTAAAGCCTGAAGCAAGCTTCACAAACGACCTTGGTGCAGATTCTCTTGACACTGTAGAGCTCATCATGGAATTCGAGAAAGAATTCAACATCTCTATTCCTGACGACAAAGCAGAAACAATTGCCACTGTAGGTGACGCTATCAGCTACATCGAGGCTAACACCAAATAATAATTTCCGATAATTATTTAAATGGAATTAAAAAGAGTAGTAGTAACAGGACTGGGCGCTGTAACCCCGGTAGGTCTTTCAGCCGAGGAAACTTGGAACAACCTGCTGGCCGGAGTCAGTGGCGCAGCTCCTATTACGCTGTTTGACAGCTCCATGTACAAGACCCAGTTTGCATGCGAGGTGAAAGGCCTCAACATCAACGACTGGATCGACCGCAAGGAAGCGCGCAAGCTCGACCGCTACACACAGCTGGCCATGGTCAGCGCAATGCAGGCCGTTAAAGACAGCGCCATGGACCTGGAGACAGTAAACAAAAACCGCATCGGAGTAATCTTCGGCGTAGGCATCGGCGGTATCAAGACCTTCGAGGACGAAGTGTCTTACAACGCCCTGCACAAGGAGAACGGACCTAAGTTCAACCCGTTCTTCATCCCCAAGATGATCAGCGACATCGCTGCCGGCCAGATATCAATCCACTACGGATTCCACGGCCCCAACTATGCCACTACATCTGCCTGCGCATCTTCAACCAACGCCATCGCCGACGCCTTCAACCTTATCCGTCTGGGCAAGGCTGACGTCATCGTGAGCGGAGGTGCCGAAGCAGCTATCTGCGGATGCGGAGTTGGCGGTTTCAACGCCATGCACGCCCTTTCTACACGCAACGACGACCCGCAGAGGGCATCACGTCCGTTCAGCGCAAGCCGCGACGGATTCGTAATGGCCGAAGGCGCAGGATGCCTCATCCTTGAGGAGCTTGAGCACGCAAAGGCTCGCGGAGCTAAGATTTATGCAGAAATGGTGGGCGAAGGCGAAAGCGCAGACGCATACCACATAACAGCATCTCACCCCGAAGGACTCGGAGCAAAGCTCGTTATGCAGGCAGCGCTCGACGACGCCGGCATGAAACCGGAGGACATAGACTATATCAACGTTCACGGAACATCTACACACGTGGGCGACATTTCAGAGGCTAAGGCCATTAAGGAGGTATTCGGCGACGCAGCTTACAAGCTCAACATCAGCTCTACCAAGTCAATGACCGGACACCTGCTCGGAGCAGCAGGAGCCGTTGAGGCAATGGTAAGCGTTCTGTCTGTTCAGAACGACATCATACCGCCTACAATCAACCACGAAGAAGACGACAAGGACGAAGAAATAGACTATAATCTCAATTTCACATTCAACAAGGCACAGAAGCGCACCGTGCGCGCCGCTATGAGCAACACTTTCGGCTTTGGCGGACACAATGCCTGTGTTATCTTCAAGAAATATGATGATTAACAACTTTATTGATAAAATGAAGCTCCCTTTCCGCAAGGAAAAGGAGCTTTATTCTTCTTTATTCAACGTCATCGGCTTTTATCCCCACGACATCAGTCTCTACAAGCAGGCACTGCTCCACAAGAGCATAGCCAAGCGCAACGAGAAGGGACGGCCCGTCAACAACGAGCGGCTTGAGTTCCTGGGCGACGCCATTCTCGACGCCATTGTGGGCGACATCGTGTTCAGACACTTCGAAGGCAAGCGCGAAGGATTCCTTACCAACACCCGAAGCAAGATTGTGCAGCGAGAAACTCTCAACAAACTGGCACAGGAGATTGGCATCAGCCAGCTCATAATGTCAAACGGACATTCCTCGTCACACAACAGCTACATGGACGGAAACGCCTTCGAGGCACTCGTGGGAGCCATCTATCTCGACCGCGGATACGAAGCATGCATGCGCTTCATGAAGAAACGCATACTCTCACAGCTTATCAATCTCGACAAGGTGGCCTACAAGGAGGTCAACTTCAAGAGCAAGCTCATTGAATGGTGCCAGAAGAACCGCGTAAAGCTCGACTTCAAGCTCATAGAGCAGAAACGCGACGAGAACAACAACCCGATATTCGTTTATCAGGCCATCGTTGAAGGACTCGAGGGCGGTTCGGGCAAGGGATACTCCAAGAAGGAGAGCCAGCAGCTGGCAAGCAAGCAGACCCTGCAGAGCCTGAGGCGCAAGCCGCAGTTCATCGACGCCGTGTTTGCTGCCAAGGCCGACCGCACAAAGATGGAGGAAGAACCCGTAGTGGTGGTTCCGGACATCGAGCAGAAGGAAGACTTCATCATCACCGCCGGCGACAGCAAGCAGCCCGAAAAGGCAAAAAGCAGCGAGCCCGTGAGCGACGTAAAACCTGAACCTGAAGAGAAAAAGCAGGCCGGAAGCAGTGCTGACAGCGAGTTTGACCTGTCGGACATCACTGCCACTCCACGCCAGATGTCTAAAGAAGATATAATAGCGGCAGCCGAAGCAGCCGCATTTTCAGAACAAAGATAAAAGCACCGGCATAGCTCCCGCGCAGGGACACGTGCCGATGCTTTTATCTTGTTTTATTGTTTACCACACCACATGCAGCCTCACCGAGGCATCATCCGTTGATGTTCAAGATGCCGCAAAGCTGCGAAAAATCATCAATCACAAACTCGGCGCCACACTCCTCGAGCTCTTTGCGGCTGCCGTTGCCGTAAGTAACACCCACACCGCATACGCCGGCGCCATGAGCCATGCCTATGTCGAAGGCCGTATCGCCCACCACGACACACTCGTCGGGCCTCAGTCCGTGGTCCTCCATCGTGCGGACCACCATGTCTGGTGCAGGCTTGGCGTTGGGCACATCGCCCGCACCGAGCACGTAGGATATATATCCGCCAAGCTCCATGTCGGCCACAAAGCCCAGCAGCGACGCCCTCGAGCGGCTGCTCGCCAGCGTTATCATCCTGCCACTGCGGTGTATTGCGTCGAGCGTCTCGCGCACGTTAGGAAACAGGCTCACCACTCCCGGCTGGTTGTTCTCCTTGAATATCTCTCTGTACACCTCGGCACAGCGGTCGCCCATGGCGTCGTCCATGTCGATAATCCTCGTGAATGTCTCCTTCAGCGGCAGCCCAATCATCGACGCACACTCTTCTTCACTCCTCTCCGGCAGCCCCAACCGCCTTATAGTCTGCTGCATTGTGCGCACTATAAGACCGCGCGAATTGCCCACGGTGCCGTCAAAATCAAGTATCACTGCCTTAATGTTATCACTCAAAAACTTTCTGTCGTTCATAAAAAACAAAATAAATATATCGTTATAAACATACTGATCTACACTCTCACACGTCCCGACGGCTCTTCGCCCCATGTCAAGCCGCACTGCAAAAGGCCGTCTTTTACACCGCAAAAGGGCACATATCGCAGCATGAAAGCATAGCTTTTACAATGCAAAAGCATACATATTGCAACGCAAAAGCATAGCTTTTACAACGTGAAAGCATACGTATCGCAACGCAAAAGCATAGCTTTTACAACGTTAAAGCATACATACCGCTATGCGGAAGGATGCTTACAGAACTGTAAAACGGCTGACTCTGCCGTCCGGCAGAATACATGCCACAGCCCTAACGGATGCGGCGCAGGTCGGCAGTGTCCACCGGCACAACCGCGGCAACAGTCTTAAGCCTTGCGTATGCCACTGACATGAACATCAGTCCGCCGTAAGGATTGCCTGTGCCCCACGAGTTTTTGCATATAAAATAGCGGTCTCCCTTCCTGTCGCGGGCTATCCCTATCAGCTCCATGCAGTGGTCGTCGGTGGTGCGGAAGGTCTCGAACGACCGCTGACGCTCATCCTGCGACGCCATACTACGGTTGTCACGGAGACGTGCCACGCCACGTTCAAACGAGAATCCCGGTTCAGTTATGTCACCCTCCCAGCACACGCTGTGGCCACGGCGCAACGCACTCTCAATGCGGTTCATCATCGTGTCTATGGGCACATTGTAGAATTTGTCGCCGTAACGGTTGTCTGGCACGTCGAGCACCACGTCCTCATAAAACGGCATATGCGTAAAGCTGGTCAGCGCCTGATACTCATCGTCGCGGCACACGCTGCGCGCAAACTGCTGCGGAGTGTACTCAGCCCCGAGCATCCACACGTGCAGCGGCACGGGATTAATCACATCATCGAGCATGCTGTCGGTGCTCCTCATCAGCGCGTCGAGCCCCGTGCGCCTCCCTACGGCGTTGCGGCAGAGCGAGTCGAGCTTGCGGCAGAGCACGTTGAAGTTGCATTCAGAGCGGTAAGAGTCGTATGGCATCAGGCCCGAGTCAAGTATCATGTGTATCAGCCTGGGCGCCATGCCGCGCGTGGTGAAGCCCGACCGGCCTTGCGTAAGATAGCATCTCTCAGCCTGCCGGCGCATAAGGTTGCGCGCAACATAGGCAGCCGACAGATTGACCGAGTCGCCCTTCATCAGGCACTCGCTCTCTATGGTGGCCAGCATGGCATATACCCAGCAGAGCGAACTGTTCCCCTGGTCTTTCACAGGCGTGATCTTGTTCATCACCTCCACCCTGAACGCCTCCTTGTCCTCACTCTTCCTGCCGCACGAAAACAGCATGAACAGTACTGCCGACAGCAATATAATCTTGTTCATAAGCGCAAAGTTACTTAAAAACAACTATGCACGCAACCCTGCAACCATATTTTTTAACCTGCATCAGCCACGACAATCCTATATCATCTACAGCCGCAAGCCATAAGACAGGCAACGGCATGCACATGATGACAACAGCAAAAACAGCGGAAAACAATCCCAAACAGCCATAATATCGGACCAAACAAGGCTACAATATACGATTATCCACCCTTTCAGTATTATTTTGAACCACCATGAAGGGCATTATATCTACCTTTGAGCACTAAAAAAATATAATCAAATCAAAAATCTATCATGAAGCTAAAAGCATTATTATTATTTCTGTTTGTGCCGCTGATATGCAGCGCCACAGACATCAATGTAGACCCTTCTACGTTCAAGGCAACGTATGAAGGAGCAAAAGACGGTGACGTTCTGCTCATGGAAGAGGGAACATACACCGGAGACATCAATCTTCCAGACGGCAAGACTGTCACCCTGAAGGCTGCAGAAGGAGCCGAAGTGGTGTTCGGAGTAAAGTTCCGCGGAAGCGATGCGTCTGTAACCGGAGGCGGAATTATTATGGAGGGGCTCGTTATCAAACCCAACGACAGCTACTTCATGGACCTCACCTATGGTGACATAAAGACCATCACACTGCGCAACTGTGACCTGTCGGCCATCAACAGATGCTTCCTGCGCACCAACAACGAGGGGCATGTGATAGACAAGATTGAGATGGACAGATGTATAATACACGACTGCGGCGACGGAGGATACAACTTTATCTACCCGAAACACGGCGTAAGAGAGGTGAGCGTAACCAACTCAACACTATATAACTATAAAGGCGGAGAGAGCTTCTTCTCGCCCAACTCAATGAATGTAGACATCGACATGCTGTTCACATTCAGCAACAACACTGTCTACAAATGGTCGAAAGCATCAAAATATGCCATCTGCAACACTGGAAACAAAGTGGGACTGTTCTCTGAATACACATTCAGAAACAACATTATATACAAAGCCGGCGTTGACGGACAGGCGCCAAACATACTAAACACCACGGGCGGATATCTGCTGGCAGAGAAAAACCTGATAGCCGACTACGGAACATACAACCAGGCAAGCGCGGCCGACACAGAGATTTCGGACTATACGCTGGCCGACTTCGGACTGACGAACATACCTTTCCCTGACCCTGAAAACGGCGATTTCAGCATAACCTCAGAGTCGCCCATGGCTACGGCAGCTACAGACGGAGGCCCGATAGGCGACCCGAGATGGCTGAAGAACCTCACAAATGCCGTACACATGAACGTTACCAACAGCCCGGAAAACGCCGGAACGGTAACTCCGGCAAAGGCTGACTATGAGGCCGGAAGCGAAGTTACGATAACGGCAACGCCCAACTACGGATTCAGATTCAAGCAGTGGCAGGACAAAGACGGACAGATACTGTCGACAGAGAACCCATACACGTTCAACATTGAGAAGGACATGGACATCACAGCCGTGTATTCTTCGGTTGAGACATACACCCTCAACATAAACAAAAGCGGCGACGGAGCCAAATGGGGCAACGTGTCGCTCACGCCGGAACCCGTTGACGGTAAGTATGAAAGCGGAACAAGCGTTACGATGAAGGTGGTGCCAAACTCTGTAACGTCTTTCCTCTACTGGAACGACGGCAGCAGCGACGCGCAGAAGACTGTGGTGATGAACGGCGACAAGACGTTTACGGCTACGTTCGACGTGGTTCCGTTCATCGTAGGATGGGACTTCAGCGTAAGCGAGCCGCGCGGAAACCGCCCCGGCGACTACAGCTTCACGACAGACAACACAGGCAACCTTCAGCTGTATGAAGGCGACGGAAAGACAACCAACTGGGGCGCAAGCACACGCACCTTCGGCGGCATTGAGCGCAACTGCATACGCCGCTACACCGAAAGGGCCGACATGGACAACCCACGCTACCTTGTGGCTAAGTTTGTAGTGGACGGATATAAGAACATCAAGGTGCACTCACTGGCGGCTCTCGACAACGCCTGCGTGCACAAGATACAGAAGATGCAATACTCTACCGACGGCGTAAACTACACCGACCTCAGCTCTATCGACATGGGAAGCGGCACCGAGAGCAGCCAGTGGATGGTGCTTGAGGGCACACTGCCCGAAGGTCTCAGCGGACAGGTGTATGTGCGCTGGATAGGCGACACCGAAAGCGGACTGGCCGGCGAGCCGTCGGACAGCGACACAGAGGGATTCTATCTTGCCGACATAGTTGTATATGCCGACAACGAACAGAAGGACGACCATGAGGCACCGAAGCTTGTTGCCACATCGCCCGAGGCCGGCTCTGACGTTGCCTCAGCATCAGGCAACGTGGTGCTTCACTTCAACGAGAAGGTGAAAGCAGGCTCAGGCGACGTAACGATAAACGGAAAGGCCATGACACCTGTATTCGGAAGCAAGACAGCCACTTATGCCTATGCCGACATGGGATACGGCACTGAGTGTGAGGTGGTTGTACCCAAGGGCGCACTGACCGACCTCAACGGCAACGCCTTTGAAGGCACGACATTCAAGTTTACCACAATGCAGCGCCCGCAACCCGAGAAGAAAGTATTCGACGCCGTGGTGGCTGCCGACGGCTCGGGCGACTTCACTTCAGTTCAGGAGGCCATCGACGCCGCTCCTGACAACAGCAGCGTGCCTTACCTAATATTTGTTGAGAACGGAGAGTATGACGAACTCGTGCTGATACCTGAGAGCAAGCCTTTCATACACCTTATAGGACAGGACAAGGAGAAGACCGTGATAAAGCATACCATCAACAACGGAGGAAGCTCTGACGTAGGATACGAATGGTCTACGAACAATCCGCAGTCAGACAACTACGGCTACAGCAGCGTGGTTGAGGTGAATGCAAGCGACTTCTACACTGAGAACATAACCTTCTATAACAGCTGGGGCGTTGACAACCAGTCGGGACCGATGGGCCTGGCCATGTATTCGCGCAACGACCGCATGACGTTCTACAACTGCAAGTTCCGCTCTTATCAGGACACATGGCAGACTTCTTCAAGAAACATGGCCGACCGCCACTACGTGAAAGACTGCTGGATTGAGGGTGCGGTAGACTACTTCTACGGCGGAGGCGACGTCCTGCTCGAAGGCTGCACGCTATACAACGTCAGAAGCGGATCTGTGATCGTGGCACCATGCCATAAGGAAGGAACAAAGTTCGGATACGTGTTCAGCAACTGCACCATAGACGGCAACGAGCTTGCCAACGACAACAAGACGGCGCTGGGACGCCCGTGGCACAACGCTCCAAAGACCGTATGGCTCAACACTACAATGAAGATAGGCATAAAGCCTGAGGGCTGGAACAACATGGGAGCCATTCCGGCTCTGTTTGCCGAATACAACAGCATGGATGCCGACGGCAATCCTGTTGACCTGAGCAACAGACGCACCGAATATGAATATACTGACGGCGACACCGGACAGAAGGTTACGGGCACATGCAAGGCTACACTTACCGACGAGGAAGCTGCCGCATACACATACGAGGCCATAACAAGAGGCACTGACGGATGGAACCCGCGCAAGCTGATGGAGGCCGTGAGCGCTCCTGCCAACATGAGATACGACGCAGCAAGCAGCACGCTGAGCTGGGACGAGTCGGCATATGCTATATGCTACGTGGTAACTGACGCCGACGACAAGGTGGTAAGCATATCTACAGACACAAGCTTCAAGCCTGCCGAAGGCACCTGCGGCAAATTCACCGTAAAGGCTGTCAACGAATACGGAAGCCTGAGCGAAGGCACTACATACGAGACCACTACAGGCATAAACGGAACCGGAAGCGAGACAACCGTTAAGGAAGACATATACAACACATCGGGAATGAAGCTCGGATCGGCCGTAAAGGGCATCAACATCATACGCCGACAGATGGGCGACGGCACCGTGAAGGTGATAAAAATAATGAAATAACGCACTGAGCGCCGTAATAAAGCTGCGCCTATACTAAAACGGCCGGGGCATATCATCAATGAGATATGCTCCGGCGGTTTTTATTATCTTGACTTATGCATAACAAGGCTCTGACGTATCATAGCCTGCTATTCCGGCAAGAACGGCACGCCTGCACGACGCATGATGCAGGGCCACTCGGACGCAGCGGCTAACCAGCTGATTATCAGCATAATAAGAACGGCTTTACAAAAGGTGGCCTTTTAGCCGCCAAAAGGATACCTTTTACGATGCAAAAGGGCATATATTGCACGCTGAAAGGCCACCTTTTATCTCATCGGGAGAATTATGCTTTCAGCCGCAAGCATCAATCTGCCTGTAAGATTAAGACAGATGCGGCACTATGCCCTATCAGATTTTATAAGACCGGGGCATGCAACACGCCTTTCAGCCAGACGCTACGGCTCTGCCGTCTCGCCCCTCTTCATATATTCGGTAGGGCTGCAGCCCATTGTCTTCTTGAAGCAGCGGCTGAAGTATTTCGGGTCGGAGAATCCGCACTTGTAGGCCACCTCCGATATGCTCACGCCCGGATCTTTCATTAAAGCAAGAGCCTTCTTAATGCGTATCTCCTGTATAAAGTTGTTGGGCGACGAACCAAAAACCTTCTTCACCCTTACATAGAGCACAGTGCGGCTCATGCCCATGGCCTTGCAGAAGTCGTCTATCGACAGGTCAGAGTTGGCTATATTGTCATTGATAAATCCCATGGCCTTGTTTCTGAACAGGCTGTCTGTGGTTTCGGCGGCTGCATCCTCACCTTCGGCGACGTCCATGTCGCGCCTTTCTGTCAGAAGCTCATGCACCTTGTTCTTAAGATATTCAATCTTCTCATTAGTAACCGTGGTTATCTCGTTCACCTCCTTGCGCAGCCGGCTGATATATCTTGCCACCTTATATATAACTATCAGGGCTGCAAGCAGCGCCCCGCCAAACAGCATCCATGCCAGGGGCGTCTCCGTAAGTTCCGGGGTACGGTGTATCGTCACGGTACGTTCATTGTCAGTCCAGATGCCGTCGCCGTTGGTTGAGCGCACCCTGAAGGTGTGCGTTCCCGGCGGAATGCCCGCATAGCTTACCGAATGCGACTTGGTGTATATCCACTCGCCGTCCACTCCGTCCATGCGGTAGGCATACCATATATCCTCATTCTTATTATAGTCGAGCGCCGAAAACTCTATCGTAAAGTTCTTCTTGTCGGCCGGAAGCTCAACATAGTCGTCGCATCCGAACACAATACGCGGCACAAAATTGCTCTTGCCGACGTCAGACGGGCTGAAGCCGAACACGCCCTGAGTGGTTCCGAAGAGCATGTAGCCGTTGTCAAGACACAGCGGCATGGTCTCCATGAAGGCAAAACCCTCCCTGAAGAAGCCTCTCATATAGTTAATCATAACATCGCGGTTAGTGTCAAACAGCGTCAGACCGGCCTCTGACACTATCCACAGCTTGTCGCCACGCCATGCTGCCAACGACACATTGACATCCGAGGCAAGACCCTGAGCCGTGGTATAAGCCTTGAAACGTATGTTGTTGCTCAGCAGGTTGCGCGACAGAATCTTGTTGGTTCCGCCGCCATAAGTGGCCACATAAATCCTGCCTCTGCTGTCGCGTGCCAGCGCCATCACCTCATTGTTGCTCAGGCTCGACGGGTCATGAGGGTTTCTCACGTTTCGCCAGAACTTCAGCCGGCACAGCGGCTTGCCGTCAATCATGCACGTATACAGCCCGCTGCCGGTTCCGGCAAGCATCACTCCGCTACGTGTCATCATCAGACACCTCACCTTGAGCGCCCCGCGCGGATAGCCTGAAAGCACATTGTCCTTATTGATAAAACGCGGCATGTCGGCCTCCGGCCTCTCCACCACATTCAGTCCGCCGCCATAGGTGCCTATCCACAGGCGTCCGTATCTGTCCTCAGCCATGGCATACACAGAATTGCAGTTAATGCCAAAAGGCTTTCTGCCGCCGCTGACATAGCGGTCGAGCACCCATCCCTGCCCTTTTCTGCGCAGCCTGAACAGCCCGCCGGGCTTGGTGCCGAGCCATATCTGCCCGTGGCGGTCTTCATAAATACAATACACGTTATGGCCGAATACAGCCGCAGCAGGCGTAATCCTGCCGTCGGCAGACAGATATCTGACATTGCCCAGGTTGCGGTCGACAATCCTCACAAAGCCGTTCTTGTCGGCAATCCACACCCGTCCGGCCCTGTCCTGATGCAAGGCCCTGACCACTTCTTCGCCAAAATTGCTGAACTTCGTGTTCTTCAGAGGCTCCTTCACAAACGTAACCCTGTCTATGCCGCGGTTGGTGCGCACCCAATAGCCTCCCTGCCTGTCCTCGCACATCACCCTTGTCTCCAGGCCTTCATACTCTTTCAGAGAAGAGATGCGCCTCATCACATTCTCGTCGGCCACATAATATGAGCCTCCGGGCAGGTTCTTGCCCCTGTAAACCTCAAACTTGCCCGTCTTGCGGTTGAATACATAATACTTGCATCCCGCCAGGTTGAGGGTCCGATGTCCCGACATGCAGAGTATATTATTGTCTGGCAACTCCCAAATCTGGTCAATACGGTTCGACTCAAGAGGACAGCCGTCGCCGGGCTGAGCCTTGTAATTGACAAAGCTGTAGCCGTCGTAACGGCTCAGTCCGTCGCGCGAGCTCAGCCATATATACCCCTCCCGGTCCTGAATAATACACGTAACAATGTTGTGGTCGAGCCCGTCGTCATTGTCAAAATGTACAATACGCACGTCGGAAGCCGCACACAATAACGTCATAAACAAAAAACAAAAGATTGCCAGACTTGCTTTTCTCATAATATCATTATTCTACTGCAAAAGTAAGAAAAAAACATAAAATCCCCGTTTACGTCGTGACAAAAAGACTATTTTGAACCTTTTTAAAATATTTGTCCACCATAAGCATTGCCACAAACAATACCTTTGCATCGAACAAACAATCTATTTTAAAATCTATCAATAATGAAAAAACTATTAACAATCATCACAACGCTGGCAATGGCGCTCGGCTCTTATGCCGGAGAACCGCTGGAGCTATGGTACGACAAGCCTGCCGGCAACTGGAACGAAGCCCTGCCGCTCGGCAACGGACGCATAGCGGCAATGGTATACGGCAATCCCGTATGCGAGGAATATCAGCTCAACGAGGAGACTATATCAAAAGGCTCGCCCTACAAAAACTACAACGCTGAGACACCTAAGTATCTTGATAACCTGCGACAGCTGGTCTTCAGCGGCAAGAGCGACGAGGCACAGGCGCTGGCCGAGACACAAATTCTGGCCGACAGAGACTACGGATTCGGTGCATCATACCAGCCGGCAGGAAGTCTGCGCATCGAATACGACGGCCATAAAGACTACTCTTCGCTGCGCAGACAACTCAGCATAGACAACGCTGTGTCGACAGTAACCTACAGAGTGGGCGACGTAACTTACACGGAAGAGGCCTTCACGTCGTTCACCGACCAGATGCTCATCATCAGAGTCACGGCATCAAAGAAGGGCGCAATAAACCTGAAAGCAAGCCTGTTTTATCCTGACGGCGTGAAAGTTGACCGCTCTGTAAGCGGAAACACACTCGCACTGAGCGGAACCACGGCAAAAGCCGCAAACAACGTGCCCGGAAAACTGAACTTCATAGTCAATGCAAAAATTGACAACGAAGGCGGTGCAATGACACAGAACGACACCGCGCTGATTGTGAAAGACGCCGACGCCGTAACCTTCCACATAGCCATGGCAACCAATTTTGTGAACTATAAGGATATCTCGGCCGACCCTCAGAAGCGTATTGACGAATATATGAAGAATGCCGGACGCAACTATGAGACGGCAAAAGCCGAACATATAGAATACTATAAGGAACAGTTTGACAGAGTAAGCCTTGACCTCGGAGAGAACAGCAACCCGTCAAAGACTACAGACAAACGCATTGAAGACTTTGCTGAAGGCAACGACACACAGCTCGTAGAACTGTATTTCCAGTTCGGAAGATACCTGCTTATATGTTCATCACAGCCTGGATGCCAGCCCGCCAACCTGCAAGGCAAATGGAACGGCAGCACAAACCCTGCATGGAAATGCCGTTATACGGTGAACATTAACACAGAGATGAACTACTGGCCGGCCGAATCGACAAACCTGCCGGAACTTCACGAGCCGCTGATAAAGATGATAAAGGAACTCAGCGAGATAGGAGCCGAAACAGCAAAGAACATGTACGGATGCAACGGATGGATGCTTCATCACAACACAGACCTGTGGAGAATGACAGGAGCCGTGGACAAAGCCTACAGCGGAGTGTGGCCAACGGCCAACGCATGGTTCTGCCAGCACTTATGGAACAGATATCTTTACAGCGGAGACACCGACTATCTGAAAGAGGTTTATCCGCTAATGAAAGGAGCGTCAGAGTTCTTCCTCGACTTCATGGTAGAGGATCCCCGCGACAAATTCATGGTTGTCTGCCCGTCGGTTTCACCCGAAAACTCACCAAAAGCATATAAAGGACAGAACATCTTTGCAGGCATAACCATGGACAACGAGCTCGTAAGCGACCTGCTGACCAACACCGCAAAGGCTGCCGAGACGCTTGCCACTGACGAAGACTTCGCAAAATCGCTGCTGAGCCTGCGTGACAAGATGCTGCCACTGCGCATAGGACAATACGGACAGCTGCAGGAATGGCGCGACGACTGGGACAATCCTGACGACCATCACCGCCACGTGTCACACCTGTGGGCACTGTATCCCGGCACGGCAATATCTCCCTACCGCACACCGGCTGCGTTCAGAGCATCAAAGGTGTCGCTGATGTACCGCGGAGACGAGTCGACAGGATGGAGCATGGGATGGAAAGTTTGTCTTTGGGCAAGATGTCTTGACGGCAAGCATGCTTACAAGCTGATTAAAGACCAGCTGTCGCTTGTGCCGGCAGACAGGACCGAAGGACAGGACGGAGGCACTTATCCAAACATGTTCGATGCACATCCGCCATTCCAGATTGACGGCAACTTCGGCTGTACGGCGGGCATTGCAGAGATGCTTATGCAAAGCCACGACGGCTTTATAAACCTAATGCCGGCTGTTCCTGACGAATGGGCCGACGGCGAAATTAAGGGTCTGAGAGCCATAGGCGGCTTCGTGCTTGAGGACATGGTGTGGAAAGACGGCAAGCTGATGAGTGCCCGTCTGCGCTCAACGCTCGGCGGAAACCTCAGACTAAGGGTGCCCGTAAAGATCAAGTCGGACACACATGAGGTGAAAGAGGCTGAAGGCGAAAACCCCAATCCGCTGTTCTACACCTACTCTATGCCTGTAAAGAAGATATCAGGAGACGAATATGTTGACGTTGACAACTCGAGCGTGAACAACAGGCTGCCCGAGACTTGGCTCTATGACATAGAGACCAAGGCTGGAGACGTGGTCTACATAACAAACGAAAGCTCGGCTTCGGGCATTGACCAGACGTTGACCAACAACGGCAGCAACGGCAGCATATACGACATTTCGGGCAGAAAGGTTGACAGTCCGGAGCGTGGAATATTCATAAAAAACGGCAAGGCTTTTATTAAAAAGATAGCGGAGCTATAAATCACAGCAAGACATCCGTACTTGCTTCATCATTAATTCTGTTAAATTAAGCAAGAGAGGCTGTCAGGGATTACACCCGAGACAGCCTCTTCTGTTTATTTGTTACGCCAGCACGGCAGCCATGTGCCGCAGCCTGACAACAAGACGTATGCCTACATGATATCGTCCTTGAACGTTATCTGCGGGCTGTTCATCATGTAGCAGTCGTCGCTGCTGCCCTCAATACGCCTAATCTGAGTGACCGTCCACGACTTTCTGCCCTTGTTCCATACCAGCAGTGCAGAGTATTTGTTTTCGGTTCTGCCGCACTGATACTTTATCCTTACGCTGCCGTTTGCCTGTATCTGTGCGTCATAGATGAAGTCGTTGTCGATGTAGCTGCCCATGTTGTACGACAAGGTTATGCAGCCGTAGCCCAGCTTCACGTTGCCGTAGCCGTCGTCGTATGACTGCTTGAAGTAGAAGTTCAGGGGCACGGGCCTCACCTCGTTGCCCGTAGAGAACATGCCGTAATAGCGTGTGTCTATGGGATTCAGCTTATAGATGGCGGTGTTGGTCATAAGTTTGTATGACTGCGAACGCACCTCAACGCTTCCGCAGAGATGGTAAGTGGAGGCACGGCCTGTTGGGCCGAGATGTATTTCAGAGTAGTGAATCTGCCTGACATCGGTGTCGAGCGGTATGCTGTAAAGGCCGACGCAGGTGTCAGAGTGCTTCACCACGGCGACGATTCCCTCGTTGATGTATCCCGGTCCTTCCATGGTTATAAATCCGTGATATGTGGCATTATAATATTTGTATGCCTTCTTCATCGAGTTGAGCTTTATCATCAGTCCGTCGTTGCCTATCCATCTGCCTGTCAGCGTGCCGCTGCTTGCCTTCGGCAGCATTATGTTTCCGTCGGCGTCGGTAGCGGGCTTGTAGGCAGGCGTGCCGTCGGTGGGCAGTGTGGTCTGCCCTTTGTCCACGGCTGATGCCGACGTCTCTCCGCCCTTCGGGCCGTTGGCGGTCTGTCCTGTAGCGGGCGTGCCTGTGGCAGGCGTGCCGCCTCCTTGCTGCGGTTTGTCGTTTCCGGCTGCCAGATATGTCCTGGCTGCGGTCTGCCCGGGCTGCCTTACGAACACCAGCTTGTCGGGACCTATGCTCTTGTCGAAGGTGCCAAGGCCCGTGAACCACAACGTGCCGTCGGCTGCAATGGTCATCGTGCAGGTGCCGGTCTTGCCCATGTCGCTTGCCCACTTAAGCCTGTAGCCGCCCTGCACGGGCTCGGGGTCGGTCAGCATCAGGGTTTCGGTGTTGCTGATAAGTATCTTGCTGCGATACTTGATGAAGCCCGTGGCTTTCTTTCCGGCAAAATAGCGTGAGGGCTTCTTCATGAAGTCTGAAGGCAAAAGACTGAAGTTGTGCGTGGCGCCCTTGACGAATGTCTGCGAAAAATCGGGCACGGCGGGCTCCTTTATGTTTATCTCCATGTAGCCTTGGCGGGTTAGCCCGTCCACCTTGTCGGCTGCCTCATACACTCCGCAGGGCTCCTGCACCTGCGCTCCTGCCGCAAGCACACACGCCACCTGCAGCATAACGTTGATCAACGTTGTCCTGATTGTCATTCTCATTTCTTCAATTAGTATTTATATCTGAATATTAGCGATTGCTCCGTATGCATCGTTTTCAGCCGAAATATGCCTTCAGCTGCGCTGCCAGCGACGACAGCTCTTCGGGGTTGCCGTTGCCGTAGCGCTGCCATACGCGGCGGCACTCGTCGGTGAGCGGCGACGGCTGGGCCTTGCTGCGGTTGAGATAAGGGTCGAAGGTCTGAAACGTCTCCATCACCTCCACCACCACGTCGGCCTTTATGCCCATGAGCTTCGACAGCTCGGCTATCTCGGGCGTGTTGCACATCATCGTGGCAGGCGTCAGGCGGAAGTACTGGTCGAGTATTATTATAAGCATCATCGGCATGAGCTGGCCGCATGAGGGCATGGGCCTGAAGTCGCGCTCGAACGACTCGTGCATGGCCACTCCGTCGTAGAACAGGGCTGCGTTGCTGAATCCTGCCATGCTCCTCAGCACTTTCACGTCGCGCGACAGGCGCCTGGGGTTATCGCCGTATGTGGCCCAGAGTCGCCCGAGCCGGGGCGTGGCGGCACGGCGCAGACTGAACATCTGCTCGTAAAGATAGTGTGGAGGTATGTGCAGCTCGAGGCTCAGCTCTACCATTCCGCGCGAGTAGAGGGGCTTTATGCCTGCCGGCTTGCGCTGATAGAGCTGCATGAGCAGCAGCCAGTATTCATCAGACCATAGTGGATGACTCATAAGTTATGCTTGTTATGTGTGTAAGGTATGTTTCTGCAAATATATGATTTTTTTCTGAAAACCGGCAATGTCGGGCCGTTTATTTTGCGCCGCGGCAGGGCAAGGGCTGCGCCGTGGCATGGGCATGGCATGGTTTTTGAGGCAGTTTCTGATGCCGTGCCGCCGCTGCTTACAGTGCCTGTGCAGCCAAGGCGGAAGGCGACTTGTAACAGACTGGCTGACAAGGCGTTATATCCAGCCATGCAAAAGGTGGCTTTTCGGGCTGCAAAAGGGCATGTTTCAGGCGGCGAAAGGTGGCCTTTTGCAAGGCGAAAGGGCATCTTTCATAAAACGGCCGGCGGCAGCACGCACGCCACACGGCCTGCAAGGCCCCGGCGTAAAGATGTGCGTGCGTGTTAAGAATATTAAAAATCTTATCGTATTACAAAAGTTTAGACTAACTTTGCAGCTTAAAAATACCTCTTAGAAGATGAGCATTACTAGCATAATTGGCAAGTTGTTTCTGCCGCGGCAGAAGGAGCTTGAGCGGCACATCAACGAGGCCGGGGCACTTCAGAACGAGGTGCTGGCATATCTGACGGGCCGTGCCAAGGACACCGAATACGGCAGAAAGCACATATTCGGCAATATGAAGTCATACGAGGACTTTGCGGCTAACGTGCCGCTGAACACTTATGAGGAACTGAAGAATGACATCGACCGCATGCGCCACGGCGAGAGCGACGTGCTCTGGCCCGGAACGGTAAAGTGGTATGCCAAGTCGTCGGGCACGACCAACGACAAGAGCAAGTTCATACCCGTAAGTCACGACGGTCTGCAGAACCTTCACTATCAGGGCGGCAAGGACGCCGTGGCCCTTTATCTGCGCAACAACCCCAAGAGCCGGCTGTTCGACGGCAAGAGCCTCATACTGGGCGGAAGCCACTCGCCCAACTATAATCTGCGCAACAGCCTTGTGGGCGACCTCAGCGCCATACTGATAGAGAACATCAGTCCGCTGGCAAACCTGGTCAGAGTGCCGTGCAAGCAGACGGCGCTGCTGTCTGACTTTGAGGTGAAGCGCGACCGCATAGCCCGCGAGACGATGAACAAGAACGTGACCAACCTGAGCGGCGTGCCCTCGTGGATGCTCTCCGTGCTGACACGCGTGATGGAGCTTACGGGCAAGACTCACCTCGAGGAGGTGTGGCCCAACCTTGAAGTGTTCTTCCACGGAGGCGTGGCCTTCACGCCCTACCGCAAGCAGTATGAGCAGCTCATCACCTCGCCCGGCATGCACTACATGGAGACCTACAACGCCAGCGAGGGCTTCTTCGGCCTGCAGAGCGACCCCTCTGACCCGTCGATGCTGCTGATGCTCGACTACGGAGTGTTCTACGAGTTCATCCCGATGGACGAGTTCGGAGCCGAAAATCCCACCGTAGTGCCCATAACAGGCGTAAAGACAGGCGTAAACTATGCCATGGTCATATCAACGTCGTGCGGACTGTGGCGCTACATCATAGGCGACACCGTCAAGTTTACGTCAACCAATCCCTACAAGTTTATAATCACAGGACGCACCAAGAGCTTCATCAACGCCTTCGGCGAGGAGCTAATCGTCGACAACGCCGAGCAGGGCCTTGCCCACGCCTGCCGCGAGACGGGTGCCGAGGTGCTCGAATACACAGCCGCCCCGGTGTTCATGGACGGCAACGCCAAGTGCCGCCACCAGTGGCTCATCGAGTTCTCAAGAGAGCCCGACGACCTCGGCCGCTTTGCATCGCTGCTCGACAAGAAGCTGCAGGAGATAAACAGCGACTACGAGGCAAAGCGCTACAAGGACATAACCCTTCAGCACCTCGACATCGTGAAGGCGCGCACGGGCCTGTTCAACGACTGGCTCAAGTCGAAGGGCAAGCTGGGCGGACAGCACAAGGTGCCGCGACTTAGCAACAGCCGCGACATCATAGAACAAATGCTGAGATTTAACACCGAAGACGATGAACACTGACACACAGCGCAACAGCAGACGGCGCAGCACCACAAACGGCAGCGCACACGCCGCCGAGGCACGCCACAGAGCAGCACGCCTGAAGAAAGGCGCACTGGCCCTGCTGACGTTCATGGCCGCCGTGATAATCACGTCGTGCGCCAGGATGGGACAGCCCGACGGCGGATGGTATGACGAGACGCCGCCAAGAATAACCGGCAGCTCGCCCGCCGACAAGAGCATAAACGTCAAGACGCGCAAGATAGGCATCAACTTCGACGAATATATCCAGGTGGACAACCCCACCGAGAAGGTCGTCATATCGCCTCCGCAGATCGAGACGCCCGAAATCAAGGCCGCCGGAAAGCGCATCGTGGTGGAGATTAAAGACTCGCTCAAGCCCAACACCACCTACACCGTCGACTTCTCCGACGCCATCAGCGACAACAACGAGAGCAATCCGCTGGGCAACTACACCTACACTTTCTCGACAGGCGACCACATCGACACGCTCGAAGTGGCAGGATACGTGCTCAACGCGCAGAACCTCGAGCCCATAAAAGGCATCCTCGTAGGCCTCTACAGCGACCTGAGCGACAGCATATTCACACGCCAGCCCATGCTCAGAGTGTCGAGAACCGACAGCCGCGGCAAGTTTATCATCAAAGGCATTGCCACCGGAAAATACCGCATATATGCGCTCTCTGACGCCGACAACAACTATATCTTCAATCAGAAGAGCGAACAGCTGGCCTTCAATCACGACATAATAGAGCCAACCTTCAAGCCCGACATAAGGCAGGACACCATCTGGCGCGACTCGCTCCGCATCGACTCAATACGCCGGGTGCCCTACACCCACTTCCTGCCTGACGACATCGTGCTGCGAGCCTTCACCGAAGAGCAGACCGACCGCTACCTGCTGAAGAGCGAAAGAGCCTATGCCAACCGCTTCACGCTCTACTTCAGCTACGGCAACAGGCAGCTGCCGGAGATCAAGGGACTCAACTTCAACGAGCAGGACGCCTTCATCATTGAGACGACAGAGAAGCAGGACACCATCACCTACTGGCTGAAAGACACCACGCTCGTCAACCAGGACACGCTCAGAATGGAACTGAAATATCTCGCCACCGACACGCTTGGAGTGCTGCAGATGCAGACCGACACGCTCGACGTGCTGTCAAAGGAGCCTTACGAGAAGCGCATGAAGCAGAAGAAAGAGCAGTTTGAAGAGTGGCAGAAGGCACAGGAGAAAGCCAAGAAGCGCGGCAAGGAATACCAGACGGAGATGCCCGCCGAGGCGCTCGAGCCCAAATACAACGTGCAGTCAGAGCCTGCGCCCGACCAGAACATAACCATCGAGATGCCCACACCGCTGCAGAAGGTGGACACGGCCTGCATACATCTCTACTCGAAGCATGACACGCTGTGGTATAAATCGCCGTTCGTGCTGCGGCAGAAGGCAGGCACCAACCGCATCTACGAGCTGCTCGGAGAGTGGCGGCCGGGCACGGAATACAGTCTGGAGACCGACACCATGGCCTTCACCGACATCTACGGCAAGACCACCGCGCCGTTCAAGACAGGCTTCAAGATACAGACCGAAGACGCTTTTGCCACGCTTATGTTCAACATAACGGGCATGGCCGACACCACGGTGGTGGTACAGATGCTCAACAACTCTGACGAAGTGGTGAAAGAGACGACCACAACCGACGGCAACGCGTCGTTCTTCTACGTAAAGCCGGGCACATATTACGCCAGGATGTTTATCGACTCGAACAAGAACGGCAAGTGGGACACGGGCGAATATGCCGCCGACCGCCAGGCCGAAACCACCTACTACTATCCCGAAAAGTTAGAATGTAAGGCAAAATGGGACCTCAACCTGACGTGGAATCCAACGGCACGGAGCCTCGAAAAGCAAAAGCCCATGGAGATAACAAAGCAGAAGCCCGAACAGGAAAAGACCATAAAGAAGCGTAACCTCGACCGGGCCAAGAGCATGGGCATACCATATCCGGGCAACTGACGGCACGCACGACAGGCACGCTGACAGCAAGCCGCCGGCCGGCACGGAAAGAACAGGACACAAACAAAAATGCACATATCATGAAACATCTAAGAACACTCACACTGGCAATAATGCTGATTGCAACTGCCGTGGCAGCCATGGCGCAGTGTAGCTTCAGAAACACAGCCTTCAAGTCGGGCGAGTTCTTGTCATACAACCTATACTACAACTGGAAGTTTGTATGGGTAAGAGTAGGCACCGCCTCGATGTCGATAGTGCAAAGCAAGTATAACGGGCAGCAGGCCTACCGCGCCAGCCTCACCACAAGGGGCAACAGCAAGATGGACAAGATGTTCGTGATGCGCGACACGCTGCTCTGCTATTCAACAACCAACCTCGCACCGCTCTACTACCGCAAGGGAGCGCTCGAGGGAAAGCGCTACACCGTAGACCAGGTGTGGTACAGCTATCCGGGCGGAAAGTGCAAGATAACACAGAGCCGGCTGCACAAGGACGGCAAGGTGGAAAAGCGCACGGTGACTCCCGGCGAGTGTGTCTACGACATGATGAACATATTTCTCAGGGCGCGCAGCTTCGACCCGGCCAACTGGAAGAAGGGTTACGTGGTTGACTTCCCCATCGCCGACGGCAACGGACTTAACCCAGCGAAGCTGAAATTCATGGGACGCAAGACCGTGAAGGCCGACAACGGCGTGAAATACCGCTGCCTCGAACTGTCGTACACCGAGAAGGACAAGGGCGAATGGCGCGAGATAGCGCGCTTCTTCGTAACCGACGACGCCAACCACATACCCGTAAGGCTCGACATGTTCCTGAAGTTCGGTTCGGCAAAGGCTTTCCTCACCAACATGAGAGGCACGCGCAACAAGATAACTTCAGTAACGAAATAAGCGCCAAAGGCTGCCGGCTGCTGCACGCATTGATGCATATGGCCGGAAAAGGCGACATAACATAGGAGCAAAGACAATGCTTAAAGAGATAACGATGAGGGCAGCCGCAGCTGCGCTATGCCTTATGTGCTGCGCCGGAACGCAGGCTTCCGGCCGCGAAAGTGGCTGTGAAAGCACGACTGAAGGCGCTGCCGTGACGGCTGAAATGCCGCAATACGAAGGACAGAAGAAGCTTGCTGCCATAAAGAAACTCGCTGAAGGCAAGGATGCCGAGATAGGCGTGGCATGGATGGAAGGCAACGCCATGCACAGCATGAACAACGAAAGGCTGTATCCGCTGATGAGCGTGTTCAAGCTCCACGTGGCCGTTGCCCTGCTGAAAGACATGGAGCGCAGGGGCGCAGCGGTGGACACGACGCTCAACATAACGCCTGAGCAGATGCGCAAGGACACATACAGTCCGCTGATGAAGCAGCATCCCGACGGCAGGTTCAGCATAACGCTGCCGCAGCTGATACGCTACGCCATAGCCGAGAGCGACAACAACGCCGCCGACATACTGATAGCCATGGCCGGAGGCATAGACAGCGTTGACCGCGAGATACACGCCATGGGCATAAAAGACTGCCATCTGTCGGAGACGGAGGCCACGATGTATGAAGCACCGATAAACAGCTATGCCAACTGGAGCAAGCCCGAGTCGGTGGTGTGGCTGCTCCGTAAGCTATACGACGGCCGTTTGCTCAGCGGCGAATACGACCGCTGTATAAAGCAGGCGCTGGCCGCAACCACCACGGGAGCCGACAAGATAAAGGCCGGACTGAGCCAAGGAATGACGCTGGCACACAAGACCGGCACGGGATTCCGCATGGCTGACGGCACCAAGATGGCCGACAACGACGCCGGAGTGGTGACCATGCCCGACGGCAGACAGGTGGCCATAGCCATACTGATAAAAGACTCGAAGATGAGCGACGCCGACAACGCACGCCTCATGGCCGAGATAACAAAGATAATACTGGGCGATGAAAGAGAGTGAGCGGACGCCCGGCAACGACAGCCGCAAGCCCTGCGCGGCGGCATCAGCCGGCAAAGTATAATTCTCATACGTCCCATTGCTCCCATTACCCTAAAACACCAATAACAACGAAGATGAAGAAACTATTTATAGAAACCTACGGCTGCCAGATGAACGTGGCCGACAGCGAGGTTGTGGCCTCGGTGATGAAGATGGCCGGATATGAACTGTGCGAAAGCGTTGACGAAGCCGACGCCGTGTTTCTGAACACGTGCAGCGTGCGCGACAATGCCGAACAGAAAGTGCTCAACCGCCTCGACACCCTGCACGCCATGACGCGCAAGGGCAGAAGAATGATTATCGGAGTGCTGGGATGCATGGCCGAGAGAGTGAAGGAAGACCTGCTCGAGAACCATCATGCCGACCTCGTGGCCGGCCCCGACGCCTATCTCACCCTGCCCGACCTCATAGCTCAGGCCGAGACGGGACACAAGGCGATGAACATCGAGCTGTCTACCACAGAGACTTACCGCGACGTAATGCCGCAGAGAATATGCGGACCGCACGTGGGCGGATTCGTGAGCATCATGCGCGGATGCAACAACTTCTGCCATTACTGCATCGTGCCTTACACCCGCGGACGCGAACGCAGCCGCGACGTGGAGAGCATTCTGCGCGAGGTGCGCGACCTGCACGAACACGGATACAAGGAAGTTACGCTGCTCGGACAGAACGTTAACTCCTACTTAGGAGAATTAAAAAGTAAAAATGAAAAAGTAAACAGCGAGGGTAACGACGGCAAAGCCGACGCAAAGAGCGAGAAAGTGGCGTTCCCGGCACTGCTGCGCATGGTGGCAGAGGCCGTGCCCGACATGCGCATACGCTTCACCACGAGCCACCCGAAGGACATGAGCGACGACACGCTGCGCGTGATAGCCGAGATGCCAAACATCTGCCATCACATACATCTGCCCGTGCAGAGCGGATCAGACCGCATACTGAAGCTGATGAACCGCAAATATACAAGAGAGTGGTATATGGACCGCGTGAGGGCCATTCGCCGCATAATACCCGACTGCGCAATATCTACCGACATATTCGTGGGCTACCACAGCGAGACTGAGGAAGACCACCAGATGTCGCTCTCGCTGATGCGCGAGGTGGGCTACGACTCTGCCTTCATGTTCAAATACAGCGAGCGCCCCGGCACATACGCATCGAAGCACCTGCCCGACGACATATCAGAGGAAGTTAAGCTGCGCCGCCTGGCAGAGATGATAGAGCTGCAGACCAAGCTGTCGGCAGAGTCGAACGCCAAGGACGTGGGCAAGGAGTTCGACGTACTGATAGAGGGCTTCAGCAAGCGCAGCCGCGAACAGCTCTTCGGACGCACCGGACAGAACAAGGTGGTGGTGTTCAACAAGGGCAACTGCCACATCGGCCAGACCGTAAGGGTAAGGATAACCGACAGCTCGAGCGCAACGCTCAAAGGCGTGCTCGCAGACGGCGGCGAGGCATAAAACCGACTAATTGGAAGCACGATAATATTAACTTTGAAGAGAAAGGCGGCACTCTTATCATCAAGAGGCCGCCTTTCATGTTCTGAAAGGGCACCTTTCGCCGTCCGAAAGACCGTCTTTTGCAGCCTAAAAGACCACCTTTTAGAGCCCGAAACATGGCCTTTTGCAACGCATTGTGTATCAATGCGTTATACAACCCGACACATTCCGCCCCGAAGCGCCGCACGACAAGCCGCACGACAGGGACACGAAACTGCAACTAAAGGCACCAGTCCTTCATGCTGCAAGGCGCTGACAGAACACGGAAAAGCCGGCAGCGGCGTGCCTTCCGCCATGCTCCGGCAGTATGACAACCGGCATGGATCAGCCCCTCAAACAGCCCCCATATCGCCTTTGCGACCCCTCAGACAGCCCCATAATGAACTAAAACGGCCGCCATATTTTGTTTTCTTGCACAAAAACACTATCTTTGCAACCGGAATAAACCTAAATTCCATAAAAAGAACAACCCACGGATAGATGAAAGAATTTTTACAAGTATTGCGCCGTTTTGTACCTCCCTACAAAAAATACCTGGTACTGACGGTGGTGTTTAATATCCTTTCGGCGGTATTGAACATCTTTTCTTTCATGGCCATAATACCAATCCTGCAGATACTTTTCAAGACTCAGGCGGCCAGCGTGCCTGCCGGACTGATGGACTGGGGCAGCGGCAACATGAAAGATGTGCTGATAAACAACGCCAATTATTATATCTACGAGATGATCGGGAGCATGGGCGCCACCACAACGCTGCTCGTCATAGGCCTGTTTCTGGCCTTCATGACGTTTCTGAAGACGGGTGCCTATTTCCTTTCGTCGGCCACGATAATTCCTATACGCACAGGCGTGGTGCGCGACATACGCAACCAGCTCTACCGCAAGATTACGTCGCTGCCGCTCGGATTCTTCTCCGAGGAGCGCAAGGGCGACATCATAGCGCGCATGAGCGGCGACGTGCAGGAGATTGAGAACTCCATAATGTCGAGCCTCGACATGCTCTTCAAGAACCCCATACTGATAGTGTTCTATTTTGCCACGCTGCTCGTCATCAGCTGGCAGCTGACGCTCTTCACGCTCGTCATAGTGCCCATCATGGGCTGGTTCATGGGCTTTGTGGGCCGCAAGCTGAAGCAGAAGTCGATAAAGGCACAGTCGCTGTGGAGCGACACGATGAGCCAGGTGGAGGAGACGCTTGGCGGACTGCGCATCATAAAGGCCTTCTGCGCCGAGGAGAAGATGAACCGCCGCTTCGACAAGATTAACTCTGAATACCGCGAGAACATACGCCGCGTGAACACCCGCCAGCAGATGGCCCACCCGATGAGCGAGTTTCTCGGCACGGTGATGATTGTCATAGTGCTCTGGTTCGGCGGTGTATTGGTGCTAAACAACATGACTCTGAGCGGCCCCACGTTCATCTACTATCTCGTTATACTCTACAGCATAATCAATCCGCTGAAAGAATTCTCGAAGGCGGGCTACAACATACCCAAGGGTCTGGCCTCGATGGAGCGCGTGGACAAGATACTCATGGCCGAGAGCAACATCAAGGAGCCTGAGCATCCGGTGCACATAACCGACTTCAAGAGCAAGATAGAGTTCCGCAACGTGTCGTTCAAGTACGACCAGAAGTGGGTTCTGCGCAACATCAACCTCACCATCGAGAAGGGCAAGACCGTGGCGCTCGTAGGCCAGAGCGGCGGCGGCAAGTCGACGCTCGTAGACCTCATACCGCGCTACTACGACGTGCAGGAGGGCGAGGTGCTCATCGACGGAGTGAACGTGAAGGACATGGGACTGCACGACCTGCGCTCGCTCATAGGCAACGTAAACCAGGAGGCCATATTGTTTAACGACAGTTTCCGCAACAACATATCGTTCGGCGTTGACAACGCCACGCAGGAGCAGATAGAGAACGCCGCAAGGATAGCCAACGCGCACGACTTCATCATGGAGTCGGAACACGGCTACGACACCAACATAGGCGACCGCGGCGGACGCCTCTCGGGCGGACAGCGCCAGCGCGTGAGCATAGCCCGCGCCATACTGAAGAACCCGCCGATACTCATTCTCGACGAGGCTACGTCGGCTCTCGACACCGAGAGCGAGCGACTGGTGCAGGACGCGCTCGAGCATCTGATGAAGACGCGCACCACGGTGGCCATTGCCCACCGCCTGTCGACCATCAAGAACGCCGACGAGATATGCGTCATACACGAGGGAGAGATCGTTGAGCGCGGCACCCACGAGGAGCTGCTCGCCATCGACGGCTACTACAAGAAGCTGAACGACATGCAGACACTGTAATCAACTAACCGGAGAAAGAGGAATGAAAGAGTTTTTATATAACATAATCTACGGCATTTTCTATCTGGTGTCAAAGTTGCCTTACAGGGCCCTCTATGTGATATCAGACATCGCCAACCTCGTTCTCTACCACATAGTGCGCTACCGCCGCGACATCGTCAGACGCAACATAACATCGGCATTCCCCGAGAAGAGCCTCGAGGAGTGCATCAGCATAGAGCGCGGATTCTACAAGTGGTTCTGCGACTACTTCGTAGAGACCGTCAAGCTCATGTCCGTCAGCCGTCAGGAGCTGCTCAGCCGCATAGAGTTCAGGGGCATCGACAAGATTGAGGAGTGCTTCGACAGAGGCCAGACCTGCGCCGGCATACTCGGACATTACGGCAACTGGGAGCTGCTCTCGGCCACAGGCCTTGTCATAAAGAAGCATCCCGAGGCCGTAATCGGACTGATATACCACCCCTTGCGCAGCCAGCTCTTCGACCGCCTGTTCATCAACATGCGCCAGAGCATGGGCGGAGTGTGCGTCCCCAAGAAGGACATACTGAGATATCTCGTGTCGTTCCGCAGCCAGAACCTCATGAATCTCTTCGGCTACATAGCCGACCAGGCGCCCCGCTACCGCAACATCCACCTGTGGCTGCCGTTCCTCAACCACGACACACCTGTGTTCACGGGCGCCGAGCGCATAATGCGCAAGATGAACAACGCCGTGTTCTACATCGACGTTGAACGCCCCGAACGCGGAAAATATATCTACACCTTCAAGCTCATGACCGACAAGCCCGGCGAAATGCCTGAGTTTGAGATAACCAAAAAGTTCTTTGTCATGCTCGAGCAGACCATAAGGCGCGAGCCGCGTTTCTATCTGTGGAGCCACAACCGCTGGAAACGCACGAGGGAGGAGTTTGACAAGGAGTTCAAGATTGAAAACGGACACGTGGTGAGAAAGTAGGCCGTAAGCCTGTCACACGTGAAACATATAACATTAATGGGCCGGCACACGCCGCGCTGCACAACAGCGGCAAGCATGCGGCAAAGTGCCCTGGAACGGCAAGACGGCGCAAGCCGGCACGGCGGCCAGGCAGAATGCAGCCCGCAACAAAATATGTAAAATATGATTATAGGATACGACGCCAAGCGCATTGTATGTAACCGCACCGGACTGGGAAGCTACGCCCGCACACTGATCAACGACCTCTCGGAGGTTATAACGCCCGACATAAAGCTCAACCTATACGCCCCCGACAAGGGCGACAGCGCACTGAGAAGCCAGGTAAGAGAGTCGGCAGGCGTAAGATTCGTGTACCCCCGCAGGAGCCTTTCGGGCCTGCAGAAGGCATGGTGGCGCATGCACTCAATGGTGGACGACCTCTGCGCCGACGGCGTAAAACTCTATCACGGACTCTCGGGCGAGCTGCCCATAGGCATAAAGAAGGCCGGAATAAAGACCGTGGTTACCATTCACGACATCATCTTCATGCGTCATCCTGAATGGTACAACTGGCCCGACACCAAGATTTATGCGTGGAAGTTCAGAAAGACCTGCGCCGAGGCCGACCGCATAATAGCCATCAGCGAATGCACCAAGCGCGACATAATGCTCTACGGAGGCGTAAACCCCGAGAAGATAGACGTTATATATCAGAGCTGCGGCTCGCGCTACAAGATGCGCGAAGGCGAGAAGAAGATGCACGAGGTGCACACGGGCTACATGCTGCCCGAACGCTACATCGTCAACGTGGGCACCATAGAGGAGCGCAAGAACGTGCTGCTGGCCGTCAAGGCACTGAGGATGCTGCCCGAGGACATAAGTCTGGTGATAGTAGGCAAGGCCACCTCATACACCGAAAAGGTGAAGGCGTATATCAGGGAGAACGCTCTCGAAAGCCGCGTGAAGATACTTCACAACGTGCCCAACGAAGACCTGCCCGCCATTTATCAGATGGCCGAGGCGTGCGTCTACCCCTCACGTTACGAGGGCTTCGGCGTTCCGGTCATCGAGGCCATACAGAGCGGACTGCCCGTTGTGGCATGCACGGGCAGCTGTCTTGAGGAGGCAGGCGGCAACGGCACCATATATGTCGACCCCGACGACGTCTATGCCATGGCCGAAGCCATAAAGCAGGTTGTCAAGGGAGCACCCGGACGCGAGGAGCGCATAGCCTCAAGCCGCCAGTATATAACGCGGTTTGAGGGCAACAACGTGGCCCAGCAGGTGATGAACGTCTACAGGGACGTGCTCGGCATCTGACGGCAAGGACACGCCAAAGGGGCTATAACCATATAATACAAACAAAGCAAAGGCACGGGCGGATATAAGCAATGCCGCCGCCGAAGCCCTGCAAAATAACGTAACGACTATGAACGGCGAAATATTCTCCATACTCATACCCACATGGAACAACCTGCCCTTCCTTAAGATATGCGTGGACAGCATAAGGAAGAACTCTACATACAGGCACCAGATTATAGTACACGTCAACGACGGAAGCGACGGCACGCTCGAATGGGTGAGGCAGCAGGGCCTCGACTACACACACTCGCAGACCAACGTGGGCGTGTGCCTGGCCATGAACATGATGCGCAGCAAGGTGAAGACCGACTATATGCTCTTCATCAACGACGACATGTATGCGCTGCCTGAATGGGACAAGGCGCTGTATGACGAGATAAAGGCGCTGCCCGACAACCGGTTCTTCCTGTCGTCGACGACAATACAGCCCCGCACAAAGGGCGACTCGATAATAAACGCCGACTATGGCGACACGCCTGAGACATTCAGGGAGCAAGACCTGCTCAACGAGTTCCGCACATACAAGATGAACGACTGGATGGGCGCAACGCTGCCGCCGAACATCGTTCACCGCGACATATGGGACCTCGTGGGCGGCTACAGCATAGAGCTTTCGCCCGGAATGTACAGCGACCCCGACTTCACCGCCAAGCTGTATCTCTGCGGCATAAGGATGATGAAGGGCATATCGGCAAGCCGCGTGTATCACTTCGAGACAAAATCTACCACCCGCATACGCAAGAACATGGGCCAGATGCAGTTTCTGCTCAAGTGGGGCATGACAAACTCCACCTTCAGGCGCATCTTCACATACAAGGGACACGACTTCGACAGCCGCCTTACTGACACTTACAGGCACGACGGACATCTGAAGGCCAACATCCTGCGCGGACGCCTGAAGGCTCTGTGGTGGATGCTGACAAAGGACTTCGGACCGCTGTGGAAGTTCTGGGACAACGACAAAAGACAATAAACCCGCAGCCCTGCCGGCACCGTACAATACAGCCCTGCCGGCAGACTGAAATACAAAAGACCACATATCGCATTGCGAAAGACCACATATTGCAAGCTGAAAGGCCACATATTGCAAGCCAAAAGACGGCATATTGCAAGTCGTTGTATATCAATGCGATACGCAGGATGCCGGCAGCACGGAAAAAGGTAATATAAAATTTCATCCGAATTAACAACAACCATATATGATATTAGGAGTATTACTGCCCCACACAAAGCTCTACGGCGGCGTTAAGCGCTTTCTCGAGCTCGGCAACATCTTTGTCGAGCAGGGCCACCGCTTCATAGTGTTCACACCCGACGGCAAGGGCCCCGACTGGTTCGACTTCAAGGGCGAGATGAGCACTTTCGACAAGATTAAAGGCACAAAGCTCGACGCCCTGTGGACCACCACGGTGAAGATGATGCCCATGGTGCTTGAGTCTGATGCGCGCCACAAGATATTCTATCACGTCAGAAAGAGCGACAACGTGGCCAAGCTGATGAAAAATCCCGAGGTAGAGGTGTTCGCCTGCTCGTCTAACGTATACGAGTACGACCTCAAGAAGTTCGGCCGCGAGTCGTTCAAGGCCATCGGCGGCGTAACCGTTGCCAACTATAAGCCCAAGGAGAGCTATGAGGTAAAAGACCGCCCGTTCGTCGTCATGGCATACGGACGCATCGTGGAGCGCGTTAAAGGCACCCACTATGTGGTCAGCGCGTGCGAAAAGCTCTATGCGCAGGGCTACAACATAAAGCTGCTCCTCTATGACACGCCGGTTGACGAGGGCGCCGCACGCCGCATAAAGGAGTTTACATGCAAGTGCCCCTTCGAGTTTGTCGTGGGCCATCCCTTCGACCGCAACTGGGAGCTGTTCAACCGTGCCGACTGCTTTGTGTCGGCCGAAAACCCGCGCTACACCGGATGGAACAACACCGTGGCCGAGGCCATGGCGTGCGCCGTGCCCGTGATAGCCACCAAGGCCGGCACGCTCGACCTGCTGCGCGACAAGGAGAACGGCATACGCTCGGCACGCTGGCGCTTCTGTTTCAGACGCCACATCAAGGAGCTTTACCAGAGCGAGGAGCTGAGAAGGAAGTATGGCGAGGCAGGACTGCGCACCATACGCGACTTCGACTGGAGCGTAGTGGCAAGAAAAATAACTGATTATCTCGAGAAGAAGGACAACAACTGAATGACAACGGAGCAAGGAGTCAGGCTCCCGAACAGATAAAAATCAACAGAAGATGAAGATACTCGTAACCGGCGCGGCCGGATTCATTGGCAGCCGCTGCGCCGAAATGCTGGCCGAAAGAGGCGACGAGGTGGTGGGAATCGACAACATCAACGACTACTACTCGCCCGAGCTGAAGTTCTACCGCCTGCGCCGGGCAGGGATAGAGGCCGACGCCAGCCTGCGCATGGGCCACCGCACGGTGAGCACCAAATGGCCCAACTACACGTTTCTGCGCCTCGACATCGAGGACAAGGGCGCCCTCGACATGCTGTTCGACCAGGTTAAGTTTGACAAGATAATACATCTGGCGGCACAGGCAGGCGTGCGCTACTCGATAGAGAACCCCTACGCCTACATGCACAGCAACTGGATTGGCTTTCTGAACATACTCGAGTGCTGCCGCAACTTCAACGTGGAGCATCTCGTCTATGCCTCGTCGAGCTCAGTCTACGGCATGAACAGCAAGGTGCCTTTCTCTGAAGACGACGTCGTGATAAGTCCCGTAAGCCTCTATGCAGCAAGCAAGAAGAGCAACGAACTGATGGCCCACGCCTACTGCAAGCTCTACGGCATAGCCTGCACCGGTCTGCGCTATTTCACCGTATACGGCCCCGCCGGACGCCCCGACATGGCCCCCATGCTGTTTGCAAGAGCCATAAGCAGCGGCAAGCCTATCAAGGTGTTCAACAACGGCAACATGATGCGCGACTTTACCTACATCGACGACATTGCCAACGGCACCATCATGGTGCTCGACAAGACGCCCGACGGAACGGGAACGGCAAACGGACTGCCCTACAAGGTGTATAACATAGGCCTCGGAAGCCCCGTGAGCCTTACCGACTTCATAGCCGAAATAGAGACAAACCTTGGCCGCAAGGCCGAAAAAATACTACTGCCCATGCAGCCGGGCGACGTAAGCCGCACCTGGGCCGACACCACAAAGCTCGAGACCGAGATAGGCTACAAGCCGAAGGTTGCGCTGCACGAGGGCATAAAGAACTTCATCGAGTGGTTTAAGCACTACGAGAACATTAACCTCTGAGCCGCCCATGAGCAAGGAAAAGATAATGACCATGACGGTAGGCAGCGGCTTCAGCGCGCTCAGCGGCTTTGTGGGCAGCCTGCCTCAGACGTTCAGTCAGGGGGGCACTACGCTCTACAAGGGACGCAACACAGTGAAGTCGTTCTGCGTTGACGGCCGCACGCTCGTGGTGAAACACTACAAGCGGCCCAACCCCGTGCAGCGCGTGGCCTACTCGTTCTTCAAGAAGAGCAAGGCCGCAAGGGCATATCTCTTTGCCGCCATGCTGCGCGAGAGGGGATTCAACACGCCCCGCGAAGTGGCATATCTTGAGCTTGGCAACGGCATACTGATGTCCGACTGCTACTTTGTGTCGGAGTCGTGCATGCTGCCGCCGCTCACCGACCTGCTCAGACGCGACGACTTTGACCGCGACGCGGCCGACGCGCTGGCTCATCTGCTGGCACGGCTGCACGAAAAGGGAGTGATGCACGGCGACCTGAACCTTACGAACATACTGTATGAGAGGACTGCCGACGGCGGCTTCAGCTTCTGGCTGATAGACACCAACCGCTCAAAGTTCATACAGCCGACGGAGGACGACTGCGCCGAAAACCTGAAACGGCTCACGCACGACAAGCGGCTCATGGACTATGTGATAAGGCGCTACGCCCAAATAAGAGGCATCGACGCCGACAAGACCGTGGCGCTGGTGATAAAGAAGCTCGACGAGTTTGAGCACAAGCGGGCCGTAACGGGCAAATTCAAGAAAGCTTTCAGAAAGATAACCGGCAAGCAGAAAAAGCGCTGAAAGGCGCACGCCGCAGCACTGGCGGCAGCATGCTGGCACATAAAAAACACTTGTTACTATGAAAAAATACGATTACCTTATTGTCGGAGCCGGCCTTTTCGGGGCTGTGTTTGCCCACGAGGCGCGCAAGGCTGGACGCAAGTGCCTCGTGATAGACAGGCGCGACAGCACCGGAGGCAACATCCGCTGCGAGAGCATTGAGGGCATCAACGTGCATAAATACGGCGCTCACATATTCCACACGGACAAGAAGGAGGTGTGGAAATATGTTACACGGCTGGTTGAGATGAACCGCTTCACCAACTCGCCCGTGGCCAACTTCAACGGCAGGCTGTACAACCTGCCCTTCAACATGAACACTTTTTATCAGCTGTGGGGCACGCGCACGCCTGCCGAGGCCGAGGAGATGCTCAAGAAGCAGCGCGCCGAGTATGCCTCGATAGAGTGTCCTGCCAACTTTGAGGAGCAGGCGCTGAAGCTCTGCGGACGCGACATCTACGAGACGCTGATAAAGGGATACACCGAGAAACAGTGGGGACGGCCCGCACGCGAGCTGCCGGCAGAGATAATAAAGCGTGTGCCGGTGCGCATGACTTTCGACAACAACTACTTCAACGACCCGTATCAGGGCATTCCCGAGGGCGGATACAACAGGCTCATCGACGCCCTGCTGGAGGGCACGGAGACCATACTGCAGCTCGACTTCTTCAGCCGCCGCGACGAACTTTGCTCACTGGCAGACAAGATAGTGTTCACCGGACGCATTGACAAATACTTCGACTACCGCACCGGAAGGCTCGAATACCGCAGCCTGAGGTTCGACACCAAGGTGATAGACACGCCCAACTTCCAGGGCAACGCCGTGGTGAACTACACCTCGGCCGACGTGCCCTACACCCGCATCATTGAGCATAAGCACTTTGAATACGGCACTCAGCCCAAGACGGTGATAACCTACGAGTATCCCGCCACATGGAGCGAGGGTCTCGAGCCGTATTATCCCGTCAACAACGAGCGCAACAACGCCATAGCGGCCGAATACCGCCAGATGGCGCGCAGCATGGGCAACGTGATATTCGGAGGCCGACTCGGGCAGTATGCCTACTTCGACATGGACGACACCGTGGACGAGGCTCTCAAGCTGGCAGAAAAGGAAGTGGGAAATTAAGAAGTAAGAATTAATAATTAAGACTTAAGAAAATTTCTCTGCCCCATATTATGAGTTCAGAATTGTGAAACAAAGTTAGGCATCAGCCAATTATGATTTGTGAATTATGAATTATGAATTAAATAACTGTAAGTATCTTTCGCGCAACTACAAGGGTCTGGGCAGCGCGGGCAACAAGGCCAAGACTGACATAGAGAAGATTATGGACAGCATGGGCCTCGGCAACGCCGGACTCAGGCAGACCACATACAACAACAAGCTGGCGCACTTCTTCCTGACGCTCGCCGGAGTGATAAAATCGCCCTTCAGCCTGAAACGCGGCGACACGCTGCTGCTGCAGTATCCGCTGAAAAAATACTTCACGCTGGTGTGCCGCATGGCCCACATGAGGGGAGCGCGCGTAGTTGTGATAATACACGACCTGGGCAGCTTTCGCCGCAAGGCGCTCACGCCCGAGAAGGAGATATGCCGGCTCAACCACGCCGACTACATAATAGCCCACAACGACAGCATGAAGCAGTGGCTCGAGAGCCACGGATGCCGCGCCATGGTGGGCACGCTGGGCATATTCGACTATCTGTCGGACACGCAGGCTGCAAAGAACAACAGCAGCGAAGACATGCGCACCATAGTGTATGCCGGAGCGCTGAGCCACCGCAAGAACACCTTCCTCTACCGCTGGGGCGAACACATAAGCTCGTTCAAGGTGAGGCTCTACGGCAACGGCTTCGAGATTGGCAAGGCAAAGGGCGCCGACAAGTTTGAGCTGATGGGCTTCGTAAAGTCAGACGAGCTTATAGCCACGGCGCGTGGCCACTTCGGCCTGGTGTGGGACGGAGCCTCTGAAGACGGATGCACGGGCGATTGGGGCGAATATCTCAAGATAAACAATCCGCACAAGACGTCGCTCTATCTGCGCTGCTCGCTGCCCGTGATAATATGGAAGCAGGCCGCCCTGGCGCCGTTTGTAAGCAAGCACGGCATAGGTCTGTGCGTCGACTCGCTGAAAGAGCTCGACACCATTCTGCCCAACATCACACAGGGACAGTATGCCTGCATGAAGATGAACGCCGAGCGCATAGGCAACCTCATAGCCCAAGGCCACTTCTTCAGAACTGCCTTTGAGGAGGCTGTAAGGCGGCTTGACGAAAAAGACAATGAAAAATAAGCATAACAACATGACAAACATTACAAGAACAATACTGACGGCGCTGATAATAATGCTGGCCGCAACGGCGGCACGCGCTGCAAAGGTTGACACGCTGAGCGTGTACAGCCAGAAGATGAAGCGCAGCCTCAGCACCATAGTATACACGCCCGACGCCGCAGGCGAGGCCAAATATCCCGTGATTTACCTGCTGCACGGCTACAGCGGCAACAGCACCACATGGCCTGGAATAACCGACGTGGCGCGCCTGGCCGACACCTACCGCACCATCATCGTCTGCCCCGACGGACAGAACAGCTGGTATGTCGACTCGCCCGTCGACCCGTCGATGCAGTTTGAGACGTTCATATCAAAGGAACTGCCCGAGTATATCGACGCCCACTACCCCACCTACGCGCGCCGCGAGCTGAGAGCCATAACAGGCCTGAGCATGGGCGGACACGGAGCCATGTGGAACGGACTGCAGCATCCCGACGTGTTCGGCAACATAGGCACCACGAGCGGATGCATGGACATCTGCCAGTATCCCAACTGCTGGCAGATAGAGAAGGTGCTGGGCAACAAGTTTCAGAACGAGACAGTGTGGAAGTCTCACTCCGTATACTATTCGCTCGACCGCCTGCTCGGCTCGCGCCAGAACATCATTATCGACTGCGGCTACAGCGACTTCTTCTATCCTGTGAACCTTCAGACGCACAAGCGCCTGCGCGAACTCAACGTGAAGCATGACTTCTACGTGCGCCCCGGCGGCCACACGGGCGACTACTGGCACAACTCAATAGACTATCAGATAATGTTCTTCGCCAAGCAATTTGACAAAGTGCTGAACGAGAAATAACTCTTTGTCCTGCCTACATGAGCGCACGGCGCAGACATAAACGCTAACAACAACACGCGGCAGGAACATCTTTACGACATAAACAATAAAGGAAGGTGCATCAGAACATGTATGCTGAGATACATTCTGACGCACCTTCATTCTTTTGCCACAAATGTGCGCAATAACGCAAGCGCAATAGCCATTTCCTCTCCGTCAGAACAATAGCAACTTCTTTCAATGCAACAAATAAGAAAAATGAAAATAATGATATTCATATTATTTTCGTTTCATTTTCTATAAAATATTGATATTTATATACAAAATTAGAAAAAAAATCGTATTTTTGGCTATGGATATAATTTCTTAACTAAAAAAGGAGGTGCACGAAAAAAACTACGTCTAAATTGTATTGAGGCTTTTTTCTGCATTTGCAAAATGTTTATGTAACGACAATGAACAAACGGAACCGGTTGTGAGTAATATTTAAACTGATATAGGAATTTTGTCTCGCTCTATAGATGCAAACGGAGCGACGAACAAATATTACATTGATAAAATAGCCATGTCTTACATTACAGGTTCAAATTGGCAGAATTAAGAGAAAACCATCCGTTAAGTATTGAAAGAAAATACTATCTATGCATTCGGCATGCATAGTGCAACGCACATTTGGCAAGCGACGAACTTTTATACTGATCAGCAGTAATCTACAAGCCAAATTTTACAAGCATGGTCTAACAACTATAACTTGCAAAATTTGTTTATCTGTGTTCAATAACCTTATTGTAAACGACCTTAAAATAAAACACAATGAATAAACTTATCTTAATACTTTCACTACTATTCATGGCGCTGCCAACAATAGCACGCAACAATCCTGACGACTACAAAGTAACCTGCACGCTGACTGACGGCACGGTAATTGAAGGTTACATCTCGATTCCGCTCACAAAAATCATAACTTCACAGTTATACGAATTGGATATAAGCGACACCTACAAAGGTAAAGCCCGCACCTACACATCAGAAGAAGTGAAAAGAATAGTTTACACGTCAACTCTCAATGACTCCTTACCCTTAATTTACGAATCGGTAAAGGCCCAAAAGAGCGTACCCAATCTATTTAAGAAAAATCCAAAGCCTTTTAAGAAGCCAGTATTCCTACGGCTAATTTACGAAGGAAAGAATGTCAACGGATATATAACGCCCACAACGGATTATACAGTGAACAAGAAGGAGACCATAATCAATTATGTTTGGCGATATTACTATCTGAAGAAAGGAGATGATATAGCCAAAGCCTATTGGCTCGGAATAGGCGGAATCAATGTAGGCATGAAGGCTGCCATGAAACTATATTTCAGGGAGTTCCCCAAGCTGGTCGAAATGGTGGAGAAAAAAGAGATAACAGGACAACAGTTCTGCAATGATCCTACAATGGTGCTTCCGCTGATGGATGCCTTCTACGTGCCCGAAAAATAATAGCCATGATATTGACCGACTAAATATCCATACTCAAATGGCACTCGCTGACAGTTTCAACGAGTGCCATTTTCATTAGCCGTATCTTGCCATACAGACCCATAAACAAATTATTCATATCATTCCTGATATTTGCGCTAAAGTGTATGTCACAAGCAAAAGAATCACGAAAAGTTCCAAGCTTGTGCAGGCTCTGCATGCTAATATCTTTACTGATAGCTTTCGGGTGAAGTGCTTGTCTTTCAGTGGTTCAAAATTGTCTGTATTGGCAGTTTTTTCGGCTTGACAATTCTTTGTATTATATCTCCGCTTTGTTTGACAACAAAAAGCCTATGACTTACGACCAAAAAGTGGGCCGGTTTTGCATTAAAAGTGGCCCACTTACGGGTCGTAAACGGGCCACTAACAGTATGAAAGTAAATGAATGCGATTTGCTTAATGTACAGTCATACAAAACACATGAAATATTTAGACTGAAAGGAAAAACGTATAAAATAGTTACGATTTTCGGCGTGTTTTTGATTTGCAGGCTGATGCAAGGCGACATGACGGCTGAAAAGAAGAAAAAAAACGTATGTCTAAAAGCTGCGAACATTAGTTTTAAGCCAAGATAAGTGATTATGATTTGGCCGGAGATGTTTCTCTTTATCAGATGTGCATACACTTCAGGCCGTCATAATACCACACGTCAGGCATTGCCGCCAGGCTTTTATTTACACGGCGCATCGTGCCTGAGCAATGGCCCATGGCAGCGCGCAGGCTTGCCACAGGCATGAACGTCATGGCGCAATGCTGTTGAGATAGTTCTCAAGATTAGTGTATCCGTTGCTGCCAAGGCCGTTGCGGTCGGCAGGATTGGCAGGGTCGAGGCCGTGCTCACGCTCCCATGCGTCTGGCATGCCGTCGTGGTCGGAGTCGATAGGGGCGGCGGCGCTCTTAAGCTCGGGCCATCCGCCCACATCCTGCTGCGAGTCTATTATGCCCGTGGGCACATGGTCATCGCCCGCGTCTTTCCTGATGCTGTAGCTCTTACCGCCGAATGTGGCCGTGCCTGAGCGCACCTCTGCCACTATGCGGCGGTCTACCGCATCGCGCACGGGCAGCGAGCATCCCGCCCTGTCGAGCACTGCCTCGTAGGCCTCGTATGGCGCCTGCTCATCTATCTTCATGGCATCCCAGGGCTTGCCGAGCCTTATCCTGTCGAGCACGCTGCTGCCGCCCTGCGGCTGCACTCCGCCGTTCCAGTTGTCGCACGTAACAGCGCCGTTGCCCTCTACCACATTGCCGTCTACATACCACAGACCATAATCGTCGTCGCCGCGGCTGCCGGGGTTTACTATACGGTAAGACACCTTGCCGCCGCGCGTGGCCGGACCTGGCTTATAGTAGTTGCCCACCATGTTCACCATTATCGAGCTGAACTTGGGGTTGCCCTTCTGCTGCCTCTCGCCGCCGTAGCTGCTGTTGTAGCCCCAGTTGTAGACAACGTTGTTGCGATAGTCGTTGCGCCCGCCTCCCGACGCCCAGCGCGGGTTGCGGCTCGAGTGATGGGCTATCAGGTTGTGATGATATGTGCTGAGGTCGGAGCCCCATATGCCGCTGAAGCCGTGGCTGCCCTTAACGTGGTTGGAGCCGAAGAGGCTCTCGGTGATCATGCACCACTGTATGGTTACGTTCTTGCAGTGATACACCGACATGGTCTCGTCGATGCTCCAGCTTGCCGACACGTGGTCGAGTATGATGTTCTTGCGGCCGCGGCTGCTTAAGGCGTCATCGCTGCCGCCGCTCTCGTTGCCCAGGCGCACACGTATATAGCGTATTATCACCTCGTCGGCGGCTATGCTCAGCGGATAGCGCTTTATGCAGATGCCGTCGCCGGGAGCGGTCTGTCCGGCTATGGTTATGTAGGGGTTGCGTATTGTGAGCTTTTTCTTCAGGTCGATGGTGCCCGACACGCGGAACACCACCGTGCGCGGCCCCTCGGCCTCAACGGCATGGCGCAGGCTGCCCTCGCCCGAGTCGTTGAGGTTGGTAACTTCGTAGACGTCGCCTCCGCGGCCGCCTACGGTAAACTTGCCATAGCCCTCGGCCGTGGGGAAAGCCTTAAGGCCGTCGGCCATGCACAGAGCCGGCACGAGGGCGGCTGCAACAGAAAATATAAGTTTCTTCATGGTTCAGTAAGACTTGTTTTAACATTATATAGAAGCTACAGTGCGGGCACTGTGCATTACTGCAGCACCTCTGTGCCTTGTGCCACGCTCTCGGTCTCGGTGCTCTTTGTCCACGGCATTTTATCCTTGGGCCACACGCCGTCTACGATGGGATAGGTAACGAGCTTTGAGGGGTCTATCACCACGTGCTTTATGCGCTTGCGGTGCCATGAGTAGGTGATATGCACCAGTCCGTCGCTCGTCTGTATCACTGCCGGATACGAATACTGCACTGCACCGGTGCGATATTCAAGCACGGCGGCAGCCTCCCAGTCGATGCCGTTGCGCGTCATGGCCACGGTCAGTATGCCCCTGCCCTTGCGCCCGCCTATGGTGTCGTTGCGCGTAGAGTGGTTGTAGACAAGCAGATGGCGGCCGTCCTTCAGCGTAACGGCGTCTATGGCCGAGTTATTGTTAGGCAGCGTGGTGTCGGTTATCGGGCCCCATGTCAGTCCGCCGTCGTCCGACCATGTCTGCGCTATCCTCGTGTCGGGTCCGCTGCCGTTGGGGCGTGCCAGCAGCTGCAGGCGCTTCTGCGAGTGTACGAGGAAGGTGGGCTGAATGAGCTTATATTTTGTTCCGGCAGGATCGCTCAGCGCCGGCGTCTTGGTCCATGTGCGGCCGTTGTCGGTGCTGCGCTCCACGTGTATGCGCTTGCCGGGCGCGTCCTGCAGGCTGGCTCCTGCCACGATGGTGCCGTCGTCGAGATACACGGGCTTGTTGACCACAGGACCTACGAAGCCTTTGGGCAGGGCCACGGGACGGCTCCACGTGAGGCCGTTGTCAGAAGAGGTTATCACGCGGCCCTCGTCTATCGTCGGGCAGAGATAATATATCTGTATGTCGCCTCCCTTGAGCTGCACCAGCACCGGATTGAACACCGTACCGCCTTCGCCGTCGGCTATGGCCACAGGCTCCTGCCATGTGCCGCCCTTGGGCTTGCGTGCCAGCCATATCTTTACGTCCTTGGCGCGCTCGCGCGTACCGCCGAACCATGTGCATAGCAGAGTGCCGTCAGACAGTTCCATTATAGACGATGCGTGACAGTCGCGCGTGGGCGACTTCATGAACACAAACTCCTCGAGCACTATGGCCTGCTTGCCCGGATCGGCCTTGCTGCCTGCCCATGCCGAAGCCGCAAGCAACAAGGAGCATAACAATATTGATAATTTCTGCATATAATATTAAGTTGTATTTAATGTGTTTATTTCACTGTAACAACCACACGGGCGTAGCGCGTAAGGCGCGGCGTGCCGTTGTCGGTAACCTCACACACCACGTGTATGGTCTGCCCGGACTTTGCATCGGCAGGAACTGTCAGCATTGCATTGACAGACCCGCTGTCTGATATATCAACAGAACCCGGATATGTGCCGGCCTCGACATACTGCCACCAGCTGAAGGTGAGGCTGTCGCCGTCGGGATCGGAAGTGCCCGCAGCGCTAAGACTGACCTTGCTGCCCGGCTTGGCCTTTATGTCGGCACTATGCGCCAGCACAACCACAGGCTGATGGTTGGCATCTGCATAAGACTTGACGCACCAGTCGGCACGGGCCGCAAAATCGTTCTGCATTGCAATGCTCCATCTCCACATTGGCTTAAAGTAAGCGCTGCGCTGTTCGTCGGTGGCAGTGCTGCCGGGACGAAGACTGCATCGCCCCCAGCCGTTATCGCCATACCAGCGGCCTTCAGGATACTTATATCCTTCAACAGGCACAGGGTCAAGCCATGTGTTCTCGCGCACCAGCACATAACGGCCACCCCATCCGCCCCATGAGGGATTCTCCAGATTACGCAGTCCGACATTTATTGTATGCAGGAAAGCCGGAGAGTCGCCCTCTGAACGGAAGTCGCCATTGTCATGAGCCTTATACGAACCACACAAGGCACCATGATTCTGCAATATGTTTTCTTTCATCCATGCGCCTTCATAATACTTCTGCATATAATCAGGCTGAACCATTTTCCAGCGGTAGGCGATGGCCTCAAACTGGTCAGATATGATTGTCTTTATGTTGTATTTCTTCCAATGAGGACGTATATAAGCCTGATATGTGCTGTCCTGCTCCCATATAAGGAAGAGCCTCATCTTGTCTGCCACCTCGGCCATGCGCTCAGGATAAGTCTCCTCTATGGTCTTCAGCGCACGGGCTATGGTGTTCGTGCCTCCCCATGCCTGTATCCACACCGGGCGCTTGTCGGTATTGTCGAGCAGCACCTCAACAATACGCTGTGAGCCTTTAGTAACTTTGTCCATTTCACCTTCAGTCTCTACATTGCCAAGATAAGTACGGCTGCGCAAAAATTCAGGTGAAGGATATCTCCTGTCGTGCTTCAGCAGATTGGGATAGACCTCGGCATATGCAGTCAGCGTAGGCTCCATCCAGTCGTCACCGGCCCATTTGTGGCCATGCCAGTGATATTGTGAGCTTGATGTTATGATACCCTCAATGTCCCATTCGTTTGAATATAGGAGAAAACGCACCAAAGAGCATTCATCGTCTATCTCGCCGTCGCTCGTCACGATAACTCTTGTTCTGTCATCCTGAGCCACAGCCTGGAACGGAGTGCCGCACAGCAATATTATCAACGGCAGGCTCAAAGCTAGAAATATTCTTTTCATTTGAAACAGTATTTATTTTCAATAACGTCATTTAACAACATTCACTATTACACGGGCGTAGCGCGTAAGGCGCGGCGTGCCGCTGTCGGTAACGGCCAGTATGATGTGCATCGTGCCGAGACGGCCGCCCTTGGGCACTATAAAGTAGGCGTCGCGGCTGTCGTGGCCCACTATCTTTAGCGGACTGCCCGTGCGCGCCGTAGCCACGTTGAAGGTTCCCGGCTCGGGATAGTAGAACCAGCTGTACGAAAGGCTGTCGCCGTCAGGGTCAGATGTGCCTGCTGCGCTCAGTCTTATGGTGTCGCCCGTGGCGGCTGTCATCTCTGCCGCGCATGCCAGTGCAGGCACAGGCGGATGGTTGGCCTCGCCGTAGTCCTTCACGGTCCAGTCCATGCGTGCTGCAAAGTCGTTCTGATAAGCCTCGCGCCAGCGCCATATCGTAGCCTTGTTGCTTGTGTGCCATGAGCCGTCGCAGCCCATCACCTCGTCTTGCGCGTCGGTCCATATCGGCCTTGTCTCAGGCTCAATAAACCAGCGCTCCATGCGCGGCTGATACAGCTCGTAGCGTCCGCCCCAGCTGCCCCAGTCGGGATGCTCGGCACAGCCCAGTCCGTTGTCAATGAGATACATAAACGTGGGCGAGTCGCCCTCCATCAGAAACTTCATGTAGGGATACTGCTTGCCCAGCTCGCCCTTGCTGCGTATGTGCTCGTCGAGCCACGGATTGTCAACTATGCTGAAGTCGGCTCCGGCAAAGCGGCCGTGAAACTTGTCGCCGCTAATGCCGCTCCATGTGGCGTAATGGTATCCGCCAAGGCGATGGAAGCCCGGACTGACTATATAGAACAGGTCCTTGAACGTCTTTCTTATCCACACGCCGCTGTCGTCCTGGTCTGAAATGGCATACACGCGGAGCTTCGACACAAAAGCCTTAAGCTCGCTCTCGCTGCGCGTGACCTTAACCTTCCACAGTGCCTGCGCCAGACAGTTGGGACCGCCCCACACAAGCACCCACACCGGACGGCTGTCGCTGCGGTCTACGGCCTTGATTATCAGTTCGGAGCCTTCAGAGTCCATGCCCTTGCCCACGGCGTGCATGCCGTAGTCGGGGCGTCCCTCCTTTATCACCGACAGCAGATAGTCGGCCGAGGGATAGCCCTTCTCGTGCTTCAGCAGGTTGTCTCTCACCTTGCCGTATGCCGTCACAATCTCGCGTATGCGCCATGCTGCCGTCTCCTTCTTCTGATGCACCGACGTTGTGGCAACAAGTCCCTCAACGTCCCACTGGTTAGAGTATGTCAGGAAGCGCACCATCGACATTGCGTCGTCTGGCTCGTTCTCAATGTCCGTAAGCACTATCACGCGGGGCTTGCCTGCATTGCCTTTATCTGCCGCGAAAAGCCTCAGCGGCTGAAGCACGGCAATGACAACAAACAGTAATGTAATCTTGATTTTCATGATATTAATATTTTCCGATTTTTAAATTGTAGATTATGTTCTGCTAATATAACATTTTTTGCGGCGAGGCACGCAACGCAAAGCACAAATATCAGTCGAATAATCAAAAATCAATATATCTGAAAGCCGCAGACATTAATCTCAAAGTTTTAAAAAGCAATAAAAAACAACGGTTTATTGCGCCATGTATAATAAAAAAGCTAATTTTGCACGACGACACGCAGTTGTTATCATAACAACATTCTGACCTACATGGCAAGTATCCTTATAGTTGAAGACGACCTTACATACGCAACCATGATGCAGACATGGCTGCGCAAAAAGGGTTTCACAGTTGAGAGAGCAAGCTCCGTAAGCGCCGCGGCACGGGCAGTGACCGACAGTACGGGCTTCGACCTCATACTGTCTGACCTCCGTCTGCCCGACCACGACGGTCTGTTTCTGCTCAACTGGCTGCGCAAGAAAAACATGCAGACGCCCTTCATCGTGATGACGAGCTATGCCGAAGTGCAGAACGCCGTGCTGGCCATGAAGTCGGGAGCGTGCGACTATATAGCCAAACCCGTGCAGCCCGACATCCTGCTGCAAAAGATAAACGACGCACTCGACAGCCACAACGCAGCAGCAGCCGCCACGGCAGGAACTACGCTGACGACAGCGACAACACAAGCAGCCGACAAAAACGCCGCGGCGGCAGAACATAAGCCGCACACGGGCGCCAAGAAATATATAGAAGGCACGAGCGAGGCCTCGCGCCAGCTCTACGACTACGTAAACCTCGTTGCGCCAACGCCCATGTCGGTGCTCATTCTCGGGGCAAGCGGCACGGGCAAGGAGTATGTTGCGCGCCGCATTCACAGCCAGAGCAGCCGCGCCGACAAGCCCTTCTTCGCGCTCGACTGCGGAGCCATACCCAAGGACGTGGCGGCGTCTGAGTTCTTCGGATACACCAAGGGAGCCTTCACAGGCGCCACGACCGACAAACGCGGAGCCTTTGAGGAGGCCAACGGCGGAACGCTGTTCCTCGACGAGGTGGGCAACCTGACCTACGACGTGCAGGTGCAGTTGCTGCGTGCCCTTCAGGAGCGCAAGGTGCGCCCGTTAGGCTCGCCCAAGGAAATAAGCGTGGACATCCGGCTGGTGTGCGCCACCAACGGCAACCTGGCGCAGCTCGTGGCCGACGGAAAGTTCCGCGAAGACCTTTATCACCGCATCAATGAGTTCACCATATACATGCCCGAACTTAAAGACCGCGGCGCCGACCTGTTTCTGTTTGCCGACCTCTTTGTCAGTCAGGCCAACGAGGAGCTGGGGCGCAACGTGTCGGGATTCGACGACAAGGCGTCGGAGATGCTTGCGCGATACAGCTGGCCGGGCAACCTGCGCGAGCTTAACAACGTGGTGAAGCGTGCCACCCTGCTTACGCGCGGCTCATACATCGGCACCGAGGAGCTGTCGAAGGCCATGACGCGCCCCGTGAGACAAGAACCAACG